>CAMLSH010000224.1 GCA_946482625.1 uncultured Opitutaceae bacterium | reverse complement strand
GCACGCTGGCTTGTTGGCGCGGAAGACGTGCGCAGTTTTGGGGGATAGTTCGTTGAACGCTGGTGAAGTTGAACAACGCGCTCGGAGTGCGCGTTCCACTTGGGGATCAGATGCGGGCGGGCTGAGCCACTCGCTGGCGCTCGCAGCTACGGGTGGCCGTGGATCAAGGGGCTAGGTTGATGCGGTACTTCGTGAGGGAGCTCGTTTCGAGGCGGGCGAGATCGGCGAGGGCGTTGCGGAGGGCGACTTTGGCCTGGAGTTCGCTGATGAGGGCGTTGTCGAAATCTTCCTTGGCTTCCTGCACGCGGCGGAAGGTGGAGAGGCCGCCTTCGTTGCGGGCTTTTTCGGCGTTGAATTGTTCTTCGCTGAGGCGGGTGGCGAGGGTGGCGATACGGACGCTTTCGTCGTTGGTCTCGACGGCACGGATGGCGGCGCGGACGTCGACGAGGAGATTCTGGTCGATCTGCTGGAGGCGGATTTGTTCGCGGTTGAGGCTGCTGAGGGCCTGGCGGTAGCGGGCTTTGTCGGCGCGCAGTCCCCACGGGAGACTGACGGTGGCATCAACCTGCCAGTTGTATCCGTCGCTTCCCCACACGTCGGCGGTGGCTTCACCGGCGGAGGATTTGCGGGCGTTGTAGCCGAGGGCGGCGCCCACATCGAGGGTGGGGAGCTGGTCTTTTTTCGCGGTGAGGGCGTCGAGTTTGAGTTGTTCGACGGAGAGCTGACTGGAGGCGAGGTCGGGGGCCTGATCGCGGGCGAGTTTGTAGGAGTGATCGAAGGAGACGTTGACGGCGGGAAGGTCGGGAAGGACGACGGGGCCGGGAGCGACGGCGAACTCGAAGGGGTTGATGAGGGCGGTGAGGTTGTCCTCGGCGTCTTGGGCGGATTGCTCGGCTTGAAGGAGCGTTCGGCGGGCGTTGGCGACGCCGACCTCGGCTTGGAGGACGTCGAGTGGGATGGCGGCGCCGACCTGGCTTCGGGTGCGATTTTCTTCGAGGAGTTTTTCGGCGACTTCGAGGGAGAAACGGCGGACGTCGAGTTGGGAGCGGGCGAAGGCTAGATTGTAGTAGGCGGACTCGACGCTGCGGATGGTAGCAAGGACGGAGTCTTTGAAGTCGTAGTTCGCGCGGGTGACGCCGAGGCGGGCGCGGTCGATGGCGGCGCGGTTGGCGGCGATGCCGGCGCCGCGGAGCAGGGGCTGGCGGACGGAGAGGAGGACGTCGCTGTCGTAGACGGGGTTGAGCGTGGATGTCAGCGAGCGGGGGCGGGAATGAGTGCGGTCGAGGCTGCCGCTGCCGCTGATGCTGCCGCCGGTGACGATCTGTTGGGAGACGCCGATGCGTGTATCCATGCCGGTCTGACTGGTGACGCCATCGGTGGACTGGCTATAGGAGCGAGTGGCGCTAGCGGTCAGCGTCGGGTCGTAGAGCGAGTCGGCGATGATGAGCGTGTCGCCAGCGGCGTCGGTCGTGAGGCGCTGGATTTTGAGGTCGTAGTTTTTATCAAGCGCGAGGGCGACGGCTTCTTCCAAGGTTAGAGCGCGCGTGGACGGCGGGGAGGCGGGCGTAGGCGTCTGGGCCTGAAGGGCGGCGGTGAGGGCGAGCAGGGCGGAGAAGATGCGTAGGCGCATGGAAAGAGACGTCGTTGGCGTGAAGGCAGACAAGAGTATGAACACGAAGCGGGAGAAAAAGTTGCGAGCGCTGACGGGGACTTGGCAAACCCGCCCGTGGGCGAACAGCGGCGTCCGGCTGGAATGACGGAGCAAGGGGCGGAAAGTTACGGGCGGCTTGTGCGCCGCCCGAATGACCCATGAGCAATGACCAGTGACCAATGGCTGATGTGTGATGACTGAGCGGTAAGGGGGCCGATGGGTGGGTTGGTGAGCTTGGGCGGTGAGGAACGGAGTCGTTTGTAGGTGATAGTTGGTCGTTGGGCGGACGCTCACGGGGTTTTGGGGAATGGGCTGTGTGGCTGCGGAACCGGGCGCGAGCCGTTGGGAATAGGGCGAAAAAAAAGGCCGCCCGGCGAGACGGGCGGCCTGAGAAAGCGGATCACGCTGACGTTTCGCTTAGCGGTCGGCGGGGGCGGACTTGGCGAGCTCTTGAGTGACGAGGTCGCGGAAGAAGGCTTGGGCGTTGGCGGCGGCGTTGGATTCGGCGATGCGGGCGCTCGCCGTGGCGTATTGCGGGTTGGATTCGGTGAGGTCAGGGATTTTCTTATCCACCGCGTAGGCGATCACGCCTTTGTCGCCTTCGGCGCTCATGGCGGAGACGTCGCCTTTTTGAAGGTTTTGGAGGACGTCGTAGAGGGCGCGAGTGAAGTCCTGCGGAGGCTGACGAAGCGTGAACGCGGGCAGGGTCTTGGTTTCGACTTTTACGTTGGCGGAAGCGGCGGCGGTGGTGGCGGCTTTTTCGAAGGTGTCGCCGGCTTTGAGGCGGGTCTGGATCTGGGTGCGGAGCGTCTGGCCGAGGGCGGTGAAACGTTTCGCTTTTTCGTTCTCGATATAGTCGGTGGCTACTTTGGCGCGGACCTCGAGGAAGGTGGGCTGGCGGGAGGGGAGGCTGTCTTTCCAGAAGAGGATGACGCTGCCTTTTTCGGTGGGGATGGCGTCGGAGGTGAGGCGGTCTTTGCTCAGCTTCAGCGCTTCGGCGGGGATGGCGGGGTTGGAGCCGAGTTCGGCCGGTACATTGTCGTAGCTGAAGGGCGGGACGTCTTTGAGGGTGAGTTTCTTCTCGGCGAGGAAGGCGGAGAATTCGGGGGAGCCGGGGGTGAGTTTCTTGTCGTAGAGGGCGAGCGCGACGTCACCGGCGGCGGTGGCGGCGAAGCGGCTGGCGGCGGAGCGCTTGAGGGCGTCTTCGACTTGGGGGCGAACTTTGATGTAGTCGAGATCTGGATTCGCGGTCTCGCCGGGCTTGCGGTCGGCGATCGGGAAACGGGAAGTGTTGTTGTCGTAGAAGGCGCGGACGTCGGTTTCGGCGGGTGCGGGGAGGAGGGGGAGGAAGGCGTCGGCGTTGAACTCGACATAGCTCACGCTGACTTGGGCGGGGACGGTGTAGGCGGGGGCGTTTTCCTCGAAGTATTTGGTGAGCTCGGCGTCGGTGGGTTTGATGTCGGGCGCGAAGCTGGTGCGGTCGAAGGTGGCGGTGGCGACGGTCCAGGAAGTGTCGGCGAGGGTGAGTTCGCGTTTCACGTCGGCGGGGAGGGCGTAGCCGGGGCCGGCGACGAGTTTGTTGACGCGCTCGATGCGGAGATTGTCGGAGAGGACGCGGGAAACGGTGGCCTCGGAGTTGGCTTTGCCTTGGGAAACGGATTTGCGGAAGTCGTCGTATTTTTTGACGTCGAACTGGCCGTCGGTTCCGGAGAAGGCGCGGAGGGTTTTGATGTAGTCGGTGAGCTCGGCCTTGGTCGGCGAGGGAACGTGGAGCTGTTCCGCCATGTGGAGGGCTGCGTAGCGGGAGAGCGCGATATCCTGGAATTGGGGGATGGAGCCGGCGGACATGCCGTACTGGAGCTCGATCGCGATGCTGGCGTCGCGGGTGATTTTTTCGACGTCTTCCTTGTTGCCCAGGTTGAGGTCGAAGAAGGGCGTTTTCAGCACCTGGCGGTCGGTATTACCGAGGCCTGAGGAGGCGTTGGTGATGAAGACGAAGGAGACGATGATGAGAACCAACAGAATGCCGAAAACGATGCGGTAGTGCTGCTGGAAGTTTTTCTGGATCCAGGAAATCATGTGGGGAAAGGGCGGGACGGTAGGTTGGCGGAAGGGGGTGGCAAGCGTGGAAACGGGCGTGCGAGCGGAGCTCGCGCGAATGACCAGTGACTAATGACCAGAGGCTACTGATCATTGACTGATGACGGGGCGGCCAGGGAGTGATGAGGGGCTGGTGAGCTTGGGTGGGGCGGAGGTCGTTTGTAGTTGGTCGTTGGGCGGACGCAGGTGGGGTGTCGCGACGTGGGGATGCGCGTGGTGGAACGCGGGCGGAGGTTTTTAGCGCGCCGGGACGGCGCGCTCCACCTCGGAGGCATCGCGCGAACCTACACGTGCGTTCAGGCCTTCTTGGCGGCGGACTGGCCGAGGGCGAAGGGCGGGGTGGTGTCGTCGAAGTCGTGTTCGTTGAACAACTGATCGAGCGGTCTTGAGAAGAGGGCCTGATCGGCGAGGGCGCGGATGGCGGTGTGGTAGCGTTCGATCAACGGGTCGAGCCGGTCGATGCTGTCGCCGGCGGGGTCGTCGCCGTGGGACTCGAAGTGCTCTTTGAATTCGCCGAGGGTGATGCTGCCGAGGGGGCGGGCGGGTTGGTAAGCGAAGTCGTTGGCGGTTTTCTCTTCGCCGGAGGGAACGGGTGAGATGAAGTTCAGATCGATGAGGCGGTTGAGGGCTTCGTTGATGATCTGCGTCGGGACTTTGATGGTGCCGCCGAGTTGGGCGACGCTGCACGGCGGGAGGCATGCTTGGAAACGGCGGCCGATGGTCAGCAGGACAATGAGGGTGAGGCGCTCGCGGGTGGATTCGCTGAGGCTGCTCCAAGCGGCCTGGCTGTTGCGGTAGTGGACGTTTTGGACGGCGTAGCTGATTTGTCCGCCGATGAGGACGACGAGCCAGAAGATATAGAGGCCAAACATGAGGATCATCGGCAGGGCGAGCGATCCGTAGAGGCTGCTGGTGAGTTTGACGCGGCTGAGGTAGGCGGCGGCGATCGAATTGTTGGCGTAGATCAATACGCAGACGGCGACAGCTCCGGCCAGGGCGGCCCGCCAGAAGACGCGGGTGTTGGGGATGAAGCGGTAAAAGAGCGTCAGTATGCCGATGAGAAGAACGAACGAGGATCCTTTGAGCGCAAAGATGAGGATCCGAGCGACTTCTCCTCCCAGATAGGTGGTCAGGGTGCTCTCGAACTGCGAGACGATATTGGCTCCCAAGGCGCCGAAAAAAATGACCGCGCCCAAGGTCAGGATCGTCCAATAAAATACGATACGTTCGACCCAGGATCGACCGCGTCTGACTCCCCAGATGTCGTTGAACACGCCTTCGATGGTGGTGAAGAGGACGAGGACAATAACAATGAGCGAAACGGCGCTGGTGAGCCCGCCGGTGGTGGCGTTGGAGCGGGTGGCGTTAATGAAGTTCTCGATGTGCTGGACGAGCTCGGGGTTGACGGCGGGCGAGCCTGCGGAGATGGCGGCGGCGTGGGCGTCGCCCTCGGGGGTGCCTTTGGCTTTGTGTTCTTCGTACTGGTTGAGCTGGGGGGCGACGAAGGCGATGAGGTCGTTGAGTTTTTTGGCGACGAGATCGGAGTCTTGTTTACCCGCGGCGAAGCCGGCGATGAGAACGGCCATGCCGATGAGCGGGCCGATGCCGAGGAGGCTGCTGAAGGCGAGCGCGGCGGCGCGGCTGGTGGCGCGGGTCTCTTGCAGGCCCGTCAGCGTGATGGAGACGACGCGGAGTGTGGCGTAAAATGCGCCGCGGAAGGATCGCTCCGCCAGATAGGCGGGCTGCCAGATGTCTTTTTGGACGAGCTTAACGAGCCGGTTCCAGAGAGCGAGTGGGCGCAACATGCGTCGCAACAGTGGAGCGGACGGGGGCGCTTGGCCAGCGTCAGTTCGTAAGCATGTAGTAAGCGAAGCCGAGCGAGCCGGCGAGGCCTACGCCGACGGAGATGGCGAGCGGGAGGTAGCTGACGAAAATTGTGCTGAGATAGAGTCCGGCGGACGCGGCGGCGACCACGAGGACGGGGATGGCGGGCGTGGGCATTTGCATCCAGAACATGACGCCGAGGAAACCGAGGCCGAGGGCGGCGCGAAATCGGATAAACGGATACCACGAGACGGCGCCGAGCATGAGCAGGAGCGCGAGTCCGAGGTCGAGGATGCCGAGATAAATATAGGGATGGCCGACGAGTTTCGCGGTGTCGAAGGCGACGAGGAGGTCGATCGAGGGGAGCAGGAGCGAGGCGGCGCTCAAGAGGAGCATCGTGATGCAGGCGTAACGGCCGATACGGGCGGCGCGTTCGTAAGCGATGGTCTTGTCGCGTTTGCTGGCGGTGTCGGCGGTGCGGCCTTCGGCGGCGGCGAGCATTTCATCGACCGTGATGGGCGGATGGGTGTCGGGGCCGGCGTTAAGGGTGGCGATACGATCCTTGGGCTTGATCGTGAGGCGTTTCTTTTCGGGAAAGACGGCGGTGCGCAGCTCGACGTTGCTACCGATGGTGATCCATTGCTCGGTGTTGGCCTCGTAATAGAGGGTCTGTGGATCGACCTTGCCGGCTTCGGCGAGCGAGATGAGTTGCTCCTGGGTAAAGGGCCCGTGCGCTTCGGTTTCGGAGGCGGTGCGGATGTAGAATTCCTGCGTGGCCATGGATTGCATATGTGGGTGTACGGGAAGGAGGCGGCAAGTGTTTTGTCCTGCGCAGACCTGCGGGGGCGAGCGTGGTTTGCGTGGGGGCGGAGAAGAGCGCGTTTTTTATGATGTGCTTACAGGCGGCGCGCGGGAAGTAGGG
>CAMLSH010000223.1 GCA_946482625.1 uncultured Opitutaceae bacterium | reverse complement strand
CGGCGATCATCGTCTCGCCACCTTCGAGGGAGAAACGTTTCTGGCCGACGAATTTGGTGTGGAGAAACTTCTCGAAGAGCTCGGCCTTGTGCAGGCGGCGGAGGATGCGGCGCTTTTGTTTGGTGTTAAATGCGGGCTGGAGACGGGAGGGCTCCATCTTTTCCTGAAGCCAGCGGCGGATCTCGGTATCCTGGATATGGATGTACTCGACGCCGATGCGGCCGCAGTAGGTCTTCTTGAGGTTGTCGATGATGTCGCGGAGACGCATCTGTCCGCCCTTAAGGTAGTGACCGACATCGAAGGATTCATCGAGATCGGCTTCGCTGAGGCCGAATTCGGAAAGCTGGAGACGGGGCGAAGGAGCAGGTGGCGGACTGAGCGGATCGAGGTGCGCCTGAAGGTGACCGAGTGAGCGGTAGTGATAGATGAGGCTGTGAACCTGCGACTGTTTCAGGCTGTCGATGATGGCGACACGTTCGCCGCTGGCATTGCTGGCGCCGACTGCGGCGGAGAGGGAGGCGCCGTGATTATTTCCAAGGGCGAAGCCTTGAAAGAATGCTCGCCAGGTCGGATCGACGGATTCTGGATTATCGAGCCACGAACGGTAAGCGGCCTCGATGAGGTCGGCGTTGGCCCGAGTTGGAAGTGTCAGCGAATTCATGTGAGAAAATTAAAAAGCAAACAGCCCAAGACCGCAAAGACGCGGGACGAACTGCCTGCACCATTAAGAGAAATTATAGCGGAGGTTTGGTGCTGAGAACTAAGCCCCGAGGCGTTTTTCTCAAGATGAAACCAGACAACTTAGGCGGGCATTCGCAAAACCACTTCGAAGTTTAACCGGTTGAAGCAAAGTAACTAAATAGGTCATACATTCGTCATGGAGGCTCAGATCAAAGAATCCCTAATCGCGCTCCTCGCTGGAATAAAAGGCGCTGATGGGGCTGTCATCGCGCGTGAAATGGCGAAGCTCGACGATTTCGTCGCCGCCGGTCGGGAGACGTTGCACCCGCAGCTGCTGCACTTTTTGGAGCGTCGGAGTTACGCCAAGGCGGAGATGTTTCTAGGCGGGGCAAGTGACATCCCGGCTGGGATTTGCGGCGGCCGCGCCGGGAGGAAATCCGGCTGATGAGCGGGGACAAAAAGGACGCGAAGATCGATACCGGCGGAGGGCGGTCGCTGGGGCAGAATCCTTTTGGGGCGTTGAGTGGTTTGTCGCTGCCGAGCGGGCCGGTGACGCCAGCTGGGACGCCCACTTCGGCGCAGTCTGCCGGGGGCGGGGCTGATCAGAACAAAGCTGGGACGAAGCCGGCGGAGCGGAATCGTGGGCGGGTGGACGTGCTGCGCGAAAAGGCCGGGCGTGGCGGAAAAACTGTAACCGTAGCGGCGGGGTTTGTCGGCATCGGGTTGCCGGAGAAAGAGCAGCTCGCGAAGAAAATGCAGAAGGCGTGCGGCGTGGGCGGGACCGTCAAAGACGGGCGCATCGAGATCCAAGGCGATAAGCGCGATGAGGTGGCGCGGATTTTGACGGAGGCGGGATTCCGGCCGGTGTTTGCGGGCGGGTGATCCGGCGGAGTGACGGCGCTGTGAATGAGCTGTGCCCGGTGAACAGTGAGCAGCGGGCGGCGTGAAGGGTAGTCGGAGGAGCGCGCGTGGTAATCGCCTAACGCGGATCGACGGAAAGCGCGCCGGGACGGCACGCTCCACCTCGGAGTGTCGGAGGCCACGCTTTGGCAAGCGCGGCTACACGGACGCGGTTACGTGCGGAGCCGGCGGGTTATTTTTGCGCGTCGCTGGCGGCGCCGCCGGACCATTTGAGCTTCGTGCGGACGACGGAGAAATGTTCGTAATCGCGACGTTGCACGAGGGGGAGGCGGAGGCCCGAAAGAGAGATCTCGATGGGGTTCTCGCCGCACGTGACGACGTTGCGCTGACCATCGACGCCCACGAGAAGAGGGGAGTTTTCCACACGATTATAGACGCGGAGTTTCACGTCGTGGCGGAAAATGATGGAGCGGTTGCTTAACGTGTGCGGGCAGATCGGGGTCATGGCGATGACCTCGGCGCCGGGGTGGATGATCGGGCCGCCGGCGGAAAGATTGTAGGCGGTCGAACCGGTGGGCGTGGAGAAGATGAGGCCGTCACTGAAATAATCGGTGACCAGTTCGTCGTCGGCGTAAACCTCGAGGCGGACGAGGTGGGAGTTGCGCTCGTCTTTGAGAAGGACGTCGTTGAGCGCGAGGTCGTGGTGGCCGGGGCCGGTGGAGCAATCGAGCAATGAGCGCCAGGCGATGCGGTAGTCGCCGCCGAGCAGGGCGGGAAACTGCGCGCGGGCTTCTTCGGCGGAGTACGTAGTTAAGAAGCCGAGACTGCCGCGATTGACGCCGATGATGGGGACTTGGTGGCGGGCGGATTCGCGAACGACACCGAGGAGCGTGCCGTCGCCGCCGATGACGCAGCAGGCGTCGGTGTCTTTCAGCCAGCCGTCGGGCAGGGGGAATTGAGAGGTGGTTCGCGTGGTGACGCCGTGTTCGCGCGCGATGGCGGCGAGGGTTTCGGCGATTTGAGGCGCGCCGCTTTTCTGGTCGTTGACGACGAGAGCGAGAGAACGGATGGGCTTCGGCTGCATGTGTGGGCGGCGGATTTGAGGCGGGGAGTTGAACCGCTAATAGACGCTAATGCACGCTAATGTAGGAGTGCGGAGAGGCTGAGAGTTGATGCGGTCGGGCGTGAGCCGAGGCTCGCGAGAAAAGCGGTGCCGAGGCACCGCAGTCCCAAAAAGGAAAAGCGTCAGGTTTTGCGGAGGCCGAGGAGGAATTCGCGGTTTCCGTCGGTGCCGGTGATGGGGGAATCCATGGAACCGATGAGCGTGGCGGCGGGGAGTTTTTGGAGGGCGAAGGTGGTGATGTCGGCAAGGACGGCTTCTTGGATCGCGCGGTCGCGGACGACGCCGCGGCCTTTGGCGACGGCGGTGCGGCCGGCTTCGAACTGCGGTTTCACGAGGGCGATGAGCGTGCCGCCTACGCGCACGAAGGGCCAGACGGCCGGGAGGACGGATTTGAGCGAGATGAAGGAGAGGTCCATCACGACGGCATCGAAGGCGGAGCGCGGGAGATCGGCGGGCTGGAGGCTGCGGGCGTTGATCTTTTCGAAGTTGGTGACGCGTGGGTCGGCGAGAAGTTTGGCGTGTAGTTGAGCGCGTCCGACATCGACGCAAACGACGCTGGCGGCGCCGGCCTGGAGGGCGCAGTCGGTGAAGCCTCCGGTGGAAGCGCCGACGTCGAGAACGTGCGCGCCGTTGAGATCGAGAGGGAATTTTTCGAGGAAGCCGGCAAGTTTTTCGCCGCCGCGGCTGACGAATCGGGGCGGTTGCTCGACGGTGAGATCGAGATCGCTGGGGAAATCTTTGCCGGGTTTATCGAGGCGTTCGGTGCCGTGGAGAACGCGGCCGGACATGATGAGCGCCTTGGCTTGGGAGCGGGTGGTGGCGAGACCACGGGCGACGAGGAGTTCGTCGAGGCGTTGTTTGGCGGCGGGCATCAGGCGGTGAGGTGAATCGCAAAGACGCGAAGAGGCAAAGGTCGGAAGTGAAACGGGCGGAGTTTTATCTTGAGGGGGCGAACGGTCGACGCAACGGCTGGGGCATGCGAGACGTTCGTGTGTGGAAAGCGGCGGTGGTGGCTGGCTGGATGTGGGGCGGGCTTTGCATGCTCTCGTGCGCGGCGGGGGAGCCGGAGGATGTGGCGGCGTTGAGGGCTGATGTAACCGTGCTGGCGACGGACATCGGGCCGCGGTCGGTGTTTCAGGGGGATTCGTTGGCGCGGGCGGCTGGGTTTATCACGAAGCGGTTCGAGGCGATGGGATATACCGTGACGCGAAATGAGTATCCGGTGGGCGGAGTCGTTTGCGCCAATCTGGTGGTGGAGCGGATCGGAGCAATCCGGCCGGACGAGATCGTGGTGATTGGGGCGCATTACGATTCGGTGCCGCAGACGCCGGGGGCCGACGACAACGCGAGTGGAGTGGCGGCGTTGCTGGCGCTCGCAGCGAAGTGGGCGAAACTGGCGCCGGAGAGGACGGTGCGTTTTGTGGCGTTTGCGAACGAAGAGCCGATTTATTTTCAAACGGAGCTGATGGGCAGCCGGGTTTATGCGAAGGCGTGCAAGGCGCGCGGCGATGACATCGTGGCGATGCTGAGTTTGGAAACGATGGGCTATTTTTCGGACGAGAAGAAGAGCCAGAAGTACCCGTTTCCGCTGAGTCTGTTTTATCCTTCGCGCGGGAATTTCATCGCTGTCGTGGGTAACCGGGAGTCGAAGGCGCTGGTGAAACGCGTGAGCAAAACGATGCGGGCGACGAAGACGTTGCCGGTGGAAAGCGCGTCGCTGCCGGGCTCACTGCAAGGCGTGGGCTGGTCGGATCACTGGTCGTTCTGGCAGGAAGGTTACCCGGCGGTGATGATCACCGACACCGCGCCGTTTCGAAATCCGAACTATCACCGGGAAATGGATACGGCGGAGACGCTGGATTATGGACGGCTGGCGGCGGCGGTGCGGGGCCTGGAGGCAGTGGTGGCGGATCTGGTCAAAGCGGACGTGCGGAAGAAATGACTGCGTAAGACGGCTAAAGTTTCTGTCGGGCCGGGGACCAGCAGGTGGTGCGGCCGGCGATGTCTTCGCGTTTGAGCAGGACACCGGTTTTGGGGCAACGACCGCCGTCGGTCCAGCGGTGGGGGAAGAGCCAGGATTTGGGCGGGTCGGGGAGTTCGGGACCGGGGGCGGTGCCGATGATTTCGAGGGCGCGTTTGGCGACCCAGCGGGTTTCGCGATGGAGGGCGGCGATTTCAGTTTTGTCGAGAGAGCCGGCCGCGCGGCGCGGGTGGATTTCGGCGCGCCAGAGGATTTCGTCGGCCATCCAGTTGCCGATGCCGGGGAAGCGCTCCTGCATGAGGAGGACGGCTTTGATCGGGGTGCGGGCGCGGCGTCGCAGGAATTCGGAGACGGCGGTGACGGTGAAGGCGCGCGACGAAATTGGCGGGGCGATCGATGTCCACCAGGTGGGCGCGTCGGGGCCGACGTGGAAGAGGATGCGGCCGAACATGCGGTGGTCGCTGAAGACGAGGGTCGTTTCGCGCAGGGCAAGGACGAGGTGGTCGTGTTTTCGCGGGGCGAAAGCGGCGGGCTGGGCGGTGAGTTCGCCGGTCATGCCGAGGTGGACGCCGAGCCAGGCGTCGCCGCTGAAGCGGAAGAGCATCTGTTTCGCGGCGGCTTCGGAGCTGAGAAGTTTCGCACCGGGGAGTGTGGCTTCGATCAGCGGTGGTGAACTGGTTTTGAAGACGCTGGCGCGGGGGTGGAGGAAGACCTGCTCGATGCGCTGGCCGAGGCCGGGGTCCCAGCGGCGGCGGTAGAATTCGACTTCGGCGAGTTCGGGCATGGTGCGGGCGGAGCGGAGAAGAGACGGAATTGAATCGCGAAGTTGCGAAGGCGCAAAGAGCGGAGCGAAGAGCGGATTGAATATGGAACTCCGGAAGGCTGAAAACCGGACGGGGAAACCGAGGCGGGGGAAAACGACGAATAGGCGTTTCGTCTCTTGCTCGGCGAAGGCGCTGGCTTTGCGATTATCGCAGCGTGGCGGCGAAGGAGGCGAAGTCGTCGTGGATGGACAGAGTGGGGAAGTTGAACTTCGCCCAGGCGTCGCGGGTGAGTTTGCCGTTGGCGAGGGCGGCCACCTGCGTGCCCGCCGCGAGGCCGGCTTCGATGTCGGTTTCGCGGTCACCGACCATGATGCACTGTTTGGGGTCGAGCGTGTGGTGCGCGATCATTTCCTGGATGAAACGCGGGGAGGGCTTGCGGTAGACCATCGGTTGGTCGGGCGACTCGGTGGCCATGCAGATGCCGTCGAAGAGCGGGGAGGGCAGACCGATGAGTTTTTCCATGCGGTCGTTTACGCGGAGGGCGTCTTCGAGCGTGTAGTAACCGCGACCGACGCCGGACTGGTTGGAAAAGAGGAAGAGGCGGTAACCGAGCTCGCGGGCGCGTCGCAGGCCGTCCACTACGCCGGGGAGGAGTTCCACGCCATCGGGGTCGGCCAGATAATGTTTATCGACGATGAGGGTGCCGTCGCGGTCGAGGAAGAGGGCTTTGGCCATGAGGCGGAGGGAGGAAAATCCGAAGGCCGAAGATCGAATGCCGAAGGCCGAAAGGAAATCAGCAGGGGATTAGATTGTGTCGGACAACGCGCCGGGACGGCGCGTTGCACCTCGGAGGTGGGCGGGTTCGCGCGTTTTCAGGAGCGGGCGCCGACGCTCAGGGCTGGGCGGGCTGTTTGTTGAAGCGGATTTCCACGAGGCGCTTTTCTTTCAGGTTATAGATGAACTGGAAGTTTTCAGGGGCGCCGGAGATTTCGACGGCGTGGGCGTCGGTCGTCGCCGCAGAGAGAAATTCCTCGCGGGACACGGTCGTCGGGAGCGCGGCGAGGCCCATGATGAATCTGTTGTCGAGCGGGCCGGCGGCGGTGAAGCGGACGAGGTATGCGGAAAATGGGTGC
>CAMLSH010000222.1 GCA_946482625.1 uncultured Opitutaceae bacterium | reverse complement strand
GCTGCGCCGAAACCGAGAAGAATCCCCACGTCACCTTCTTCTTTAACAACTACCGCGGCACGCCCTTCCCCGGCGAAGATCGCGCCTGCCCGTCGAGTCCCAAGGTCCCGACCTACGACATGCAGCCCGAGATGTCCGCCGCCGAGGTCACGCGCCTCTCCAAAGAAGCCATCCTCTCCGGCAAGTACGGTCTCATCGTCGTCAACTTCGCCAACCCAGACATGGTCGGCCACACCGGTTCGCTCCCCGCCACGATCAAAGCCGTCGAAGCCACCGATCAGGGCGTGGGCGAACTCCTCGCGGCCATCGCGCAAGTCGGCGGTCGCGCCGTCGTCTGCGCCGATCATGGCAACGCCGAACAGATGTGGGACCCGACCGTCAACGGCCCGCACACCGCGCACACGCTCAACCTCGTCGAAGTGTTCGTCGTCGGTGACGGCTTCGCTGTAGGCAAAACCCGGATGCGTTCCGGCGGCCGCCTCGGCGACATCGCTCCGACCGTGCTTCAACTCATGGGCCTGCCCAAACCTGCCGAGATGACCGGCGAAAGCCTGATCGCCGGATAACGTTTCGCGACGCGGCCGGATCGCCTCACGCAATCCGGCCGTCCCGCTTCCGTATTTTCGGGGATTCCTGGTCCGCCTCCGTTGTAGGCGGGGTGCCCTCACCCCGCAGATCTTCGCACCACGAAAAAGCCTCCACCGGCTCAGCCGCCACTCAACCGCGCGACGTAAGCCGCCACTGCATCCGCCTCCACCGCCATGTTCGCCTTTCGCGGACTATGCGCGCCCCCGGCCACCGGCAGTCCGCGCACTGCGCCGTACCGCAGCCCGAGTCGCTCCGCGATCTGCCAGTACAACCCCAGCGTGTACCGCGGATAATGGATCTCCACCACCGTCGTTCCACGCGGACAAAACACGAGATTCGACAACGCCGCTCCGTGCGCAGCCACCACGATCTCCGCTTGCGCAAATAACTCCGCCTGCTCCGCCACGCTGCGTCCGCCCAACGTCATCCGCGTAAACCCCAGCGGGGCCAGCCGCGCAAAAACAACCTCCTCGTTCACGATCAAACGGCTGGTCGCATCCGCCCGGCTCACGAAGATCCGCAACCTCGGCTTCGCTTCTCCGGCTGCGATCTGCGGTGCGAAAAAACGCCGCAACGCCGCGATCGTCGCATCGTACGCAAACATCCGCAGATCGCTCACCGCCACGAGTTCGTCGCACTCCACGTGCGGATGAGCCGACGTATCCACGATCTTCGACGGATCGATCCCCGCGATGCCCAGGGTCTCCGTGTGAAACGGCGAGCGCGCGCGCGACACCAGCACATGATCGAAATCCGCGACTTTCCAGCCCGCCGTTCGCGCGAACTCCACCCGCGGCAACGCCTCGATCAACCAGTGAAAATAATTTTGCGAATGCGTCCGCGCATCCAACAGCAGCGATCGTCCCGCTACGCGCAGCGGCTTTCGCAGGCGCACTTCCTCGAACGCATAGTTGCCGCCACGGGCGCTCTCCTCCCGGCCTTGGGAAAACTCGTGCAATACCCGGTCCCTCGCATCGATCACCGCAAACGTCGGTTGGAAATAACGCGCATTGCGAAAATGCCCGACCCGCAGCGCCTTGATCTCGGGGCATAACGTACGATGCAGTTCCGCCAGCAACGCCGGCTCGATCCACGGCCAGTCGCCTGGTGCCGGTGGTGGCGGATGCGCATGCCCCGCCTCCAAGTCCCGCACCGCGACGATCCCGGCCTTCGGGTCGCTCGCCGGCGTGTCCATCAAACCCCGTTTCGGCGGCCCCAGCGTCCGAGAACTCCACGGTCCCCATGCGAGCAAGGCGGAAAGCGGACGTTTTAGCCGGCGCGGAATCATGGGGATAAATTAGCGGCGCCCATGACAGGCGGCTCCCGCCCCTAAAAGCGAGTGCTATCATGCGCGCAAAAAAATGGCATGTATCCGCCTTTAGGTAACGATATCCCGAACCGGCCGGGGAACTGCTTTCGCTTTCAAGGCACCATGAGGCTCTCCGGCTTCCGTATGCGCGCACTTATCTATCATCTCCCTCTCGGTGAAATGGACGGCACCACCGTCGTCCTCCGGCGCGTCTACGCACCGGAGGCTCCGCAGGTCCGCCAGATTTATTTCCGCACCGGCCGCTTTCCCGTGCCGCCCGAGTTCGCCGCGGAACAGGTCAAGGGCCGGATCGACTGGCCCTGGAATAGAGGCGCCCGCTTCGCCCAAAAAATCTGGCGCAAGGTTTTCTTTCCCCCACTCCTCCGTCGCTCCCGCTGGGTGTCCGAGATGAAAAAAGCCGGCGCGAACAACGCCGTCACCAGCGTACACGTCGTGGTCTACAGCGAAGAAACCGCCGGCTTCGCACGCCTCGCTCTGGAAAACGCCGGCCTGCACACCTTCACGCTCCACCTGATGGATCTGCTCCTCGATGAGCCGATCGGCCCTGCCGCCACGCCTCACCTTTGCTGGCTGCTCAACCGGACCACGAACATCGCAACCGTCAGCGAACGACTCAGCGCCGCGATCCGTCCATTCACGACCGTCGCTCCCCTCGTCTGGCCGATTCCTTCCGGCTTTTCAGCAGTCGCACGCAGCCTGCCGTCACCGTCTTCCCGCCCTTGGCAGGTCCTGCTCGGCGGCGCGATGTATGCGGGCAAGGCCGGCTTTCTCGAAAACGTTTTCCTTCCGGCGTGGAAACGTTTCCAGCAAACCCACCCCAACACCGAGCTCGTCTACATGGGCAAGGACATCGATGGCGTGCCCCCCGCCGTTCGCGCCTGTATCCGTCCTTTGGGTGTCCTCCCGCCCGATCGTTTCGCCGAAACCTTGAGCGCCGCTTCCGTGGCGTTGCTACCCGTCTTGCACGAGGCATCGACCCCATGGCGTTACTCGGTCCCCGCGCGCATCTCCGATTACCTCGCCGCCGGCCTACCCGTCATCGCGCCCCAAAGCGAGGGCACCGCCACACACGACTTCCTTCTTCAAGTCGGCCAACCCGCCGCCGCGCTTATCGCCCGACAGGAAGACGTCGTCGCCGCACTGATCCGCCTGCATGATTCTCCCACCGACTGGCTCGCCGCTTCCCACGCCGCGACCGCCTTCGCGCAGAATCATCTCCAACTTGAAAAACTCCGGACCGAGCTCTTTGCCTTCCTGCGCTGACCGCCTGCTCCCGCGCTCAGCGGCGACCGACGGTTTTGCCCCCGCTCTTCGTTCAATTCTCCACGTCGATCTTGTCGCAGAAATGATGGATCAAAAATAAGTGCGCCTCCTGCGCCGCGCGTCCTGAGTCGCCGGGTACAATCACTTCCACCGTCGCCATCCCCTTCGCTTTGCCGCCGTTGCGACCGAGCAACGCCACGCTCTTCAACCCCATCGCCTGCGCCGCCTTGAGCGCCGCGAGGATGTTCGCTGAGTTGCCGCTCGTGCTGATCACGATCACCAGATCGCCCGGCTTCCCGAGCCCCTCCACCTGACGCGAAAACGCCGACTCCCAGCCATAGTCGTTGCAGATGCACGAGATCAACGTGCCATCCGCATTGAGCGCGATCGCCGGCAGCGATTTCCGATTCTTAAAATAGCGTCCCACCAGCTCCGTCGAAAAATGCTGCGCCTCCGCCGCACTCCCGCCGTTGCCGCAGATGAGCAACTTCCCGCCGTCCTTCAGCGTCTGCGAAATCAACTCGTTCGCCCGCTCGATCTCCGCCTCGATCGTCTTGAGCGACTCCAACACGCGAATCGTCTGTGCCAGGGATGTGGAAAGATTCATGGAAGCCCGCTGTTCAACAGCACCCCCGCCCCGAGTCGAAACGAAAAAAAGACCCGCTCCGAGCGCAGCCGCTGGCCGGCCCACCAC
Source organism: uncultured Opitutaceae bacterium (assembly GCA_946482625.1). The sequence continues at coordinate 2,678 of CAMLSH010000222.1, read as the reverse complement.
ATCGCCAGGGGAAACCGATCGCACGTTTCCGCGCCCGCCCTTTCGCCACCCCGTCATCCTCGTCGGTTTTGGTCATTCGACCTTCGGATTTTTCCACTGGTCATTGGACACTGGTCACTGCCTCACTTCGCGAGCGCCGTCCCGGCGCTCGCGATGCCTTACTTCGACCACAACGCCACCGCCCCCCTCGCGCCGATCGCGCGCGAAACCTGGCTGCGCCTGTCCGACGAAGCCTGGCATAATCCCTCCAGCCCCACCCGCGACGGCGCCCGCGCCCGCCTCCGCCTCGACGCCGCCCGCGAACGCCTCGCCGAATTCCTCGGCTGCCCACCCGCCCGCCTCGTCTTCAACTCCGGCGCCACCGAAGGCGCCAACACCGTATTCGCCCACTGGGCACGCACCCTCCCTCCCGGCTCCCGCATCGCGCTCAACCCCACCGAACACCCCGCCGTCCTCGAAGCCGCCCGCCGCTACTTCCCCGACCGACTCATCCTCCTCGACCTCACCTCGGACGGCGTCATCCGCCTCGACTCTCTCGAAAAACACCTCTCAACAGCCCCCGTCGCCCCCACGCCCCCCGCGGAACAGTGTCACGTATTACGTGACACTTCCTCCACCCCGCCCATCGCTTCCCTCCCCTCCGAGACCCTTGGTTCGACCGCCGAGTGTCACGTATTACGTGACACGTTTCCTGCCCCGCCTTCGCCGGAAACCGCGCCGGTTGCCGCCGTCGCCGTCATGGCCGCCAACAACGAAACCGGCGTTCTCCAACCGTGGCGCGAGATCGCCGCCCTTTGCGCGAAACACCACGTCCCGTTTCTCTGCGACGCCACCCAATGGCTCGGCAAACTCCCCGCCTCCGGCCTCGGCGCCGCCGGCTGGCTCATCGCCTCCGCCCATAAATTCGGCGGCCCCAAGGGCACCGGCTTCCTCGTTTTCCCCGCGCAGTCCGAAAGTTTTTCCGCCCAGTCCGGCGGTGCCCAGGAAAACACCCACCGCGCTGGTACCGAAGACGTCCCCTCGATCTGCGCCGCCGTCGCCGCCCTCGCCGAGGCGGAGCAAACCAAGGTCTTCCTCGAAGAGGACCGCCTCCGCTTCCGCAACCACTTCGAGCGCGCCGTCCTCACCGCGATTCCCGGCTCCCGTATCCTCGCCGCGGATGCCGAGCGTCTCTGGAACACCGTTTCTCTCCTCCTTCCCCACGCCGAAAACACCCGATGGGTCACCAAACTCGACAAACGTGGCTTCCAGGCGTCCACCGGCTCCGCCTGCGCCACCGGTAAACAAGGCCCCTCGCACGTCCTCGCCGCGCTCGGCCTTTCCCCCGACGAAGCCCGCCGCGTCATCCGTCTCAGCAGCGGCTGGGAAACCACCGAAGCCGACTGGCAGGCACTCCTCACCGCCCTCACCGAAGTCGCCACCGAACTCATCCCGCCGGACAACGTGGTAAAACTCTAGCCATGCGCGCGCTCCTCTCCGATCTCCGCGTCCTCCGCGCCTCCGCGGTGAAAAAAAGTCCGGATCCGCTTCGCTGATGCGCCTCCGCCGGATCACGCTTCAGTATTTCCGCAACGTCGCCTTCGCCGACCTCGCGCTCACCGGCGACCGCCATTTCTTCGTCGGCGCCAACGCCCAGGGAAAAACCAACCTCCTCGAAGCCGCCGGTTTTCTCTTCGCCCTCCGCTCCTTCCGCACCGCCGACAACCGCGCCCTCATCGCGCACGGCCAGCCTGAAGCCGCCATCGCCTGCGAACTCACCCACGAGCGCCGCGGCGACACCCGCGTCCTCATCAAACTCCGCCCCGGCGGCAAAGAAGTCACCTGCGACGGCGAACGTGTCCCACGCCTCGTCGACTACCTCGGTCAGTTCCCCACCGTCGTTTTCTCCTCTCAAGATCAGCTCCTCGTCCGCGGCTCCCCCGGCACCCGCCGCCGCTGGCTCGACCTCGCCCTCGCCGCGACCGATCCCGTTTATTTCAACACGCTCCAGTCTTATCACCGCGCCCTCACCGGCCGTAACGCCCTCCTCAAACGCGCCGCCCCCGCCGCTGAACTCGCCGCCTTCGAACGTCCCCTCGCCGACTCCGCCGCTACCCTCACCGCCCTCCGCGCCACCAGCATCGCCACGCTCAGCACCCACGTCGCCACCACGTACTCCCAACTCGCCGACGACTCCGCCGAACCCGCCGCGCTCACCTACGCGCCCGATCAATCCACCGCCACCGACGCCGCCGCCTGGTCCGCCCTCTTCGAACGTAACCGCCCCCGCGACCTCGTCATGAAGACCACCCTTGCCGGTCCGCACCGCGACGACTGCGAACTCACCGTATCCGGAAAACCGGCACGCGAGTTCGCCTCCGAGGGACAACAACGCAGCCTCGCCCTCTCCCTCCGCCTCGCTGAAGTCGAATACCTCGCCGTCCGCACCGGCGTGCAACCGCTCCTCCTCGCCGACGACGTCCTCGGAGAACTCGACCCCGCCCGCCGCCGCCGCTTCTGGACCGCCCTCGGCGAAAACCGCCAGGTCATCGCCACCGGCACCTCCCTCCCCGACGCCTCTCTCGGCGCCTGGCAGATCTTCCACGTCACCGCGGGCTCTTTCGTTTCAACAGACGCCACTAAAACCACCCATCCATAGCCTCACCGGGGCGCCCGCCCCTCACTGCGGCCATTGGCCG
>CAMLSH010000221.1 GCA_946482625.1 uncultured Opitutaceae bacterium | reverse complement strand
GGCCGTGCGTGTTGTTTTTCGACGAAGTCGATGCGCTGGGCGCGAACCGCACGGACATGCTCAAAAGCGGCGGGCGGCAGATGATCAATCAGTTCCTGTCAGAGCTGGATGGCGTTTCCTCATCGAACGAAGGCGTGCTGATTCTCGCGGCGACGAATGCGCCGTGGCATCTCGATCCGGCGTTCCGGCGGCCGGGGCGTTTCGACCGCATCATCTTCGTGCCGCCGCCGGATGCTCCGGCGCGCGCCTCGGTGTTGCGGTTGATGTTGCGGGGCAAGCCGGCCGACGCGGTGGATTTCGACGCGGTGGCGAAAAAGACCGACGGGTTTTCCGGAGCGGATTTGAAGGCCGTGGTCGATCTCGCGGTTGAGGGGAAGCTTACCCAGGCGATGAAGTCAGGACGGATCGAACCGCTCACGAGCAAGGATTTGCTTGAAGCGGCGAAACGCCATAAACCGACGGTGCGCGACTGGTTCGACACGGCGCGGAACTACGCGCTCTACGCGAACCAAAGCGGGCTGTACGACGACATCCTCGCGCACTTGAAACTTTCCAAATGAGTCATCGTCTCGATCGCGCGCAGTTGTTGTTGCAGCAGTCGCGTCCCGCGGACGCCGAGCGTGAGACGTTGATCGCGCTCGCGGAAGATCCGGAGTCGGCGCGCGGCCATGCGTATCTGGCGCTAAGCCGGCTCGATTTGCAGAAAAACACCGAAGCGCTCGCGGCGGCACAGCGCACGGTGGCGCTTTCTCCGGACGATCCGTTTAGCCACTACATCCACGCGATCGTCTTGATCCGGCTCGAACGTGCGAAGGAGGCGCGGGCGTCCATCGACGAGGCGATCCGGATCGATCCGGATAACGAGGCGTATTTCGCGGTGCTCGCGAACGTGCATCTGGCGCAGCGCGATTGGGGCGCGGCGCTCGAAGCGGCGGAGCAGGGGCTTTCGATCAATCCCGAGGACGTGCAGTGCGCGAATCTACGTTCGATGGTGCTCGTGCGGCTGGGACGGAAGGAAGAGGCGATGCAGACGGTGGATTTCGCACTGGAGCGCGCGCCGGAGCATGCGTGGTCGCACGCGAACCAAGGCTGGAATTGTCTGCATCGAAACGACCCGAAGCGGGCGCAGGATCATTTCCGCGAAGCGCTGCGGTTGGAGCCGGATTTCGAATACGCACGTCAGGGCATGCTGGAGGCGCTCAAGGCGCGTAATCCGGTCTATCGCGGGATGCTCGCGTATTTTCTCTGGATGGGGCGGTTGAGCGCGAAGCTGCAATGGGCCTTTATCATTGGTACGATGTTTGGCGTGCGGGCGGTGCGCACCGCGGCTGAGCAGAATCCCCAACTGGGCGTGGTGCTGTGGCCGCTGGTGGTTTTGTTTTACGCGTTCATCTATCTGTCATGGACGGCGGGGCCGATGTTTAACCTGTTGCTGCGCTTCGACCGCTTTGGGCGGCTGGTGCTGTCGCGCGACGAGCGGAATGCGACGAACTGGTTTGGGGCGTGTGTGTTTTTGTTGCTGGGCGCGCTGGTCTGGTGGGCGACGGGGAATGCGCTGGGGATGTTCGGCGCGATCGTGGGCGCGATCCTGTCGGTGTGTGTGGCGATCACGTTTAGCCGCGAAGGGAAGAAGCGTGGCGCTTTCGCGCTGGCGACGGCGTTTCTCGCGGTGATCGGCATCGGTGGTATCGGGATGCTGGTGACGGGAAACGACGAAGGGTTTACCTGGCTGCTCACGTTTTCGGTGGGGTTTCTCGGCATGCAGCTGGCGGCCAATGTGGCGGCGTCGCGGTGAAGCGTAGGGCGGCGCGGGCGGTAGGCGCGATGCGGTGGGTGGGATTGTGGGTTGGGCGGGTTATCCCTAACCCGCCGCGTTGGAGTTGGAGGGCGGATGACCGTTTGAGCGCGGGCGACGTCGAACTGGCGCGTCAGGGATAACGCGCCCTACCCTCGGAGCCCGACAGCGGCCGGCGCGATCAGGTGTTTCGCCTGGATCAGACAGACGCAGTTGCTGCCGTCCTGTGTCTCTAGCCATTGGAGACGGAGGGGTTTGAACTCCTTGTTCATCGCGCGCTGCAAGGCGCCGACTTCGATGACGACGATGCCGTGCGGTTGAAGGCGGTGACGGGCTTGCACGAGCAGGCGGCGGATGATGTCGAGGCCGTCGCTGCCGCCATCGAGCGCCATGCGCGGTTCTTTCTGAAACTCGACGGGGAGATCGTCGCAGATCGCGCTGGGTTCGTAGGGCGGGTTGCTGAGGATGATGTCGTACTTCACCGGCGGGACGGTGGTGAAGACATCGCTCTTATGCAGCGTGACGCGACGGGCGAGTTTGTGGGCCTTGACGTTGATGGCGGCGACTTCGAGCGCGGCAGGCGAGAGGTCGATGGCGTCAACTTTGGCTTTGGGGAATTCGTGCGCGAGGAGGAGGGCGAGGCAACCGGAGCCGGTGCAGACATCGACGGCGTTTTTCACGGTGAGGCCGGCGGGCAGATGAGCGGCGAGCGTGGGAATGAGTTCGAGGAAATAGGAGCGCGGGATGATGACGCGTTCGTCGACGTAGAAGCGGTGTTCGCCGAGCCAGGCTTCGCGCGTGAGGTAGCCGGCGGGGATGCGTTCGACGGCGCGGCGGGTGAGGATGGTGCGAAGGGCGATGCGTTGGGCGGGCGTGAGCGGTTGATCGAGCACGCGCGGATCGCTGTCGAGCGGCCAGTCAAGCGTATGGAGAAACAAATACAACGCTTCGTCGTGCGCGGACGTGGCGACCTGACCGAGGGCGAGTCCGGCGCGGGCATAGACGTCTTCGGCGAACGCTAGCCAGGCACGGAGCGTGGCGAGTTGCGAGGTGGGCGGCAGCGCGGCGAGGGCGACAGGGCGGGCGGGCTTTTTTTTCACGCGAAGAGCGAGGCGATGGTCAGGAACGGTTCCATGCTCGAGACGATGAGTGTGCTGAGCAGGCCGCGGGTTTGCGGGATGTTGATCATGACCATGAGGATGATCCAACCGAAGCGGGCGAAGTTAACGTAGGCCGTTTCGCTCATGCCGAACCAGTACATGAGAAACTTGGAGCCATCGAGCGGCGGGATGGGCAGGAGGTTGAAGACCATCAGGCCGACGTTGATTTGAATGATGAGCCCGATGAGCGGGCTGATGCCGAGTTGAGGTGCGAAACGCGCGAAGAGTCCGAGAGCGACGGCGGCCAGCAGCGCGAGAATGAGATTCATGCCGGGGCCGGCGATGGTGACCCAGGCGCGGTCAGCGGTTTTGGGAAGATTGTCGGGATTGATGATGACGGGTTTGGCCCAGCCGATGATGGGAAAGCCGCTGAAAATGCCGAGGAGCGGGATGATCACGGTGCCGATGAGATCGATGTGCGCGAGCGGGTTGAGCGTGACGCGGCCCTGGCTGCGCGGCGTGTCGTCGCCGAGGCGGTCGGCCATGGCGGCGTGTCCCCACTCGTGGATCGCGAGGCTCGCGATGACGATCAAGTAGGCGAGCAGGCCGTTGTAGATTTGGGCAGAAGACATGTGGGTGGCTGAGAGCCTGAAAAGAAGGAACCGCCCGCGCGGATCAGGAAGAGACGTTTTCTTCGGAAGCGGAGGCAGGGGTTCGCTTCGGCAGATGTTCGGTGCAGTAGCAGCGGTCGTCGGCCGAGTAGCGGAAATCGAGCTCGGGATTGGTCAGTTCGGTGCGACCGCAAACGACGCAGACGTGGCGGGCTTCGGAAGGGGCGTTGTCTTTCGCGCGGCCAAGGGCGCCGGTCTGGCGATGGCGTCCACTTTGGCGGAGGGCGCGCCAGAGATCGGTGCCGAAGAAGAGAAGAAAGTTCAGCGTTGCGGCGGTGACGGCCAGTTTGGTGGGAAGTCCGCGAGTAGCGAAGAAGTACGCGTAGGTCAGCCATTCGATCAACGCCAGCCACTTGACCTTCACCGGAAGAACGAAAAATAGGAGTAGTTCGAAGTTGGGATTGAGCCACGCGAAGGCGAGGAACACCGCGCCTCCGATAAAGACATTCGTGGCCGGCCAGTACGGCGTGATGAACGACAGCCCGGCGGTGAGAATCCAACCGGTCAGGAGAAACAGATTGTAGCGCAGCGGGCCCCAGTGGCTTTCCAGCGCGGTGCCGTAGAGGTAAAACAGATACAAGGCGAAGGCCACGAAGATCGGGCCTTGGTTGGGTGGGATAAAAATAAAGGAGACTGGCCGCCACCACTCGCCAGCCAGCACGTGAGCAGGGACCAGCACCAGTAGCGACTGATCGATCAGTCCCATCATCGACGTGAGCAGTACGAAGGTCTGCCCGATCACAAGGAAGAGGCTGAGGTTGGTGATGGCGTAGGGCTCAAGCCGGCGCTCGAGTCGGTTTATCCAGGACATGCGGAGACGCTTTAGGCGGGAGCGATGCAGTTCAACCGTTTCCGACGGGGTTCAGGCGGCGGGCACTCTGCAACGGTGCGATGGCGGAGCGGGTATTGGCCGTCACGATTCGTTGGAACCGGGACGGGCGCGGAAAGACACCGCGAGAAAAGGCAGATTCGGTTTCGCGAGACGCGTTCGGAAATCATCCGTCGGCGTCGAAGGGGAATTGAGAGCCGGGGAGTGGAGAACTTGAGCAGTCGTTGCAGGAAAATTTCTGCAAAGTATCCGCGGCTCCCGCGTCAAGTTATCGTGCGGCTGTGACGATAACAGGTTGCGAGAAAACCGAATTCTTCTTCGTTAATCCCATCGTGAAAACGGACCGGCTCAACTCTGAGATGGAAAATGCCCTCCTGAGTTTGCTCGACGACACTCAACCCGCCGTCCGCCGCGCGCTTCTCGGGCATTTTCAGAAGCACGGTTCCGCTGCGGCGAATTTTCTCAAAGAGGTGGTCGGTGGAAAAAACCGGGTCCTTGCCTGGCATGCCCGCTGGTTTTTGGAGGAGCTGAAATTTTCTGATCCGTCGATCGAGTTCAAAGGCTTCATCCGCTCGCTGAATTACGAGTTGGAGACCGGTGCGCTGCTGCTCGCGCGAACCGTCACGCCGGACCTCGATATCGGCGATTGTTGCACGCAGCTCGACGAAATCGCCGACCGCTGCCGCGAGCTGATCGTGGAGCCGATGTCGCTTCGCGAGAAATGCCGCGTGATCAACCGCGTGCTGTTTCACGACTACGGTTTTCGCGGGAATCACGAAAACTACACGGACCCGCTCAACAGCTTTCTCGATCAAGTGATCGCGCGCAAAAAGGGTCTGCCGATCACGCTCAGCATGGTGTATCTGTTGGTGGCGCACCGTCTCGGATTGAGCCTGGAGCCGGTGGGATTGCCGGGGCATTTCGTCATCGGCTGCTATGTGGAAGACGTACCGTTTTTCATCGATGCGTTCGAGCAAGGCGCGTTTCGCAGCGCGCAGGATTTGTTCATGATTTTGCGGGCGAACAACATCGAGCCGAAGGTCACCGACCTCGCGCCGACTCCCGTGCGCGAAGTGCTTTGTCGCTGCTGTCGCAACCTCATCCATCACTACCGTTCGGCGGGCGACGAAGAGCATGCGAAGCAGTTTTCTGAGTTCGTGGACGAGTTCGACGCGACGCACGAGCGGCACACGAGCTGAGCGAACACGCCGCGCGGCCCGGGCAGGTTTCGCCTCACGGCAAGGGACGACATTTCGACGCGGGACCCCTTCGGGATCGAAGGCCTCCGGGTATGAGTTACTTGCGCGGCGACGGCGTGTAGTCAGATTGCTCGCACGCTTTCGTTGCCCATGAAAATCTCCGCACGCGCCGTTTTGCTTTTCTTGCTCTTCGCCGGCATTGCTTCGGCCGCGGAGTCGCCCCAAAAGAAAATCAAGGTACTCGTCCTCACGGGCGGCCACGGGTTTAAGGCGGAGGCGTTCTTTAAGGTGTTCCAAGACAACCCCGAGATCGTCTACACGACGGCGAGTCACGCGGTCATCCCGACTCAACCGGCGACCGCTTACGACCGCGACGATCTTTTCAACTTCGATGTCGTCGTGCTCTACGACTCGGTGATCAATATCACCGATAACCAGAAGGCGCGGTTTCTCGCGCTCTTCGACAAAGGTATCGGCGTGGTGATCCTGCATCACGCCTATCTCTCTTATCCGATGTGGTCGGAGTATGAGCGCATCGCGGGCGGGAAATACGTTTATACCGAGGAGCAAAGGAAAACCGGGCTCACCTCCTCGAACTACACGCGCGCGATGGTGGAAATTCCGGTGACCGTGGTCGGAGAAAAACATCCGGTGATCGACGGTCTCAGCGACTTCGTGATCCGGGACGAGCTCTATACCAACATGCACATGGTCGGTGAAGTGACGCCGCTGCTCCGAACCGGCGCCGACTTCCTTGCGTGGTCGCGCATCGAGAAAAATTCCCGTGTCGTCGGCACGGTTCTCGGTCACGGCCCGACCGCGTACGAAGACCCGAATTTTAGAAAGCTCCTTGCGCAGAGTATCCGATGGGTAGCGACGCCGGTGTCACGCTAGCCGTTGTTTGGAGAGGGATTGAGCGGAGTGGCTTGAAGAGCCGGCGACCTTCCGCGTGGGCATTTTTATGACGCAAGATGTCGTTGTTTTCTCTGAAAAATTAG
>CAMLSH010000220.1 GCA_946482625.1 uncultured Opitutaceae bacterium | reverse complement strand
CTCCACCGGCAAGGCTGTGACGCTCTTGCGGCTCAAACCGCGCTCCGCGTTCTTGGCCGATTCAGCGCAGGCGCAGAAAGTGAAGAGCGCTGCCGCCGTCGAAGAGTTCCTCAAAGACGCGCTCGGCGCCGAAAACCTGCCGGCGAACTGGTCCTGGGCCTCAATCAAAGACGGCCGCCCCCCGGAAAACGGCGCGCAATGGCTCCTCGATGCGACGCCAGCGTCGGCCACCGATGAAGCCCTCGCCAAAGTCAAAGGCTGGTCCTTCGAGCTTCTCCGCGCCGAATCCGCCTCCATCTCGCTGGCCGGTGCCCTCGCGACCGCCGCCCGCACCGCCCAATCGGGCGTTCCCGTTCTCTTCTGCGACGTCGCCGAAGCGCGCACGCAGCTCTACCTTATTACCGCCCAAGGTATCAGCGCTCACACTACCGCGGCCGCCGGTTTCGACGCGCTCGCCGGCTCCACTCAGGAGGCACTCGGCCTCAAGTTCCGCGGATCGGCCGCCCGCCTCCTTTTCAACGAGACCTACGACTTCGCCGACTCCGCCGCCAAGATCGTCGAACCGCTCGCCGCCGGCATCAAACAGTCGCTGCCCGCTCTCGGCGCCGTTGCCCCCACCTCTCTTGTCTGCGGAGGAATCCTGGCCAAGCAGGGATGGATCACCCAGGCGCTCGCCTCCGCCCTCGGCCTCAAACCATTTGCTCCCGACGCAGGCGCCTGGGCCACTGCTCAAGGACTCACGCTCGGCGGTAATGTGAAAGCCGATACTATCGCCCCAGCGTGGCTCGGTGTGCTCGGCGCAGCCGCAGCCTACGATTCTCGCAACCCGGGTAACGCCCAGCCTTGGCATTCGGTTCTCACCGGCACCCCCGTCGCCGCGCCACCTTTCGTTCCCGCCATCGCGCCGGAGCCTGCCCCCGCTCCCAAACCTGCGGTTGTCATCACGCCCCCGGCCAAGCCCGCCGAGCCCGCAAAACCTGCCGCTCCCGCTGCAAAACCAGCCGAACCTGCCAAACCGGCAGTCGTCATTACGCCCCCGGCCAAACCAGCCGAACCCGCGAAACCAGCCGCTCCCGCCGGCAAGCCCGGCCAGCCCGCCACTCCGCCCGCGAAGCCCGCCGATCCCAAAGCGCAGGGCAAAGCTCCCGAGGCCAAACCCGCCCCCGCAGCCGCACTCAAGCCCACCCCCGCTCCCGCGCAAAAGGGCCCGGCCAAGCCTGAGCCCGCGAAACCTTCGCCGGCCCCGGCGCCCGCGTCCAAACCGGCCCCCGCTCCAGCTCCCGCCTCTTCTCGTCCGGCAACGCCCGCTCCTTTCCCCAAGAAAAAGAGCAACACGCCCATGCTCATCGCCATCGCGGCGGTGGTTGTTTTGGGCGTCGTCGGGTTCCTCGTGTGGAACTCCGGCCAGAAAGCCAAACAAGAGCAGGCTCGTCAGGAGCTCGAACAGCGCGCCGCCCAAGAAGCCGCCGCGCGTGTGAAAGCGATCGAGGAAGCCAAAGCCACGGAAGAGCGCCTCAAGCGCGAAGCCGAGGAAGCCCGCCAGAAGGCCCTCGCCGAAGCCGAGGCCATTCGCCTCCAATCGGAGCAAAATCTCAAATCCACCACCGAGCGCCTCATCAACGCCCGCGGCAGTTTCAGCGTGAACACCGAGCCGGCCGGCGCCTCCATATCGCTTGGCGACCGCGCTCCCCGCACCTCGCCCGTGACATGGAATGATCTCCGCCTCGGCCGTTACGATGTCAGCATTTCTCTCGCTGGCTACGACGCCGAGCAACGCACCATCGAGATCAAGGAAAACGAGGTCACCGATCTCGGCACCATCCAATTGAAACGCCAGGTCGGCACCATCGAGGTCAACAGCGATCCCGCCGGTCTCACCTACGAGATCAAACCCGCCGGCTCGCTCTTCGTGAATGCCGCCGAGGTCCGCACGGGCCAGACGCCCGCCAAAGTCGGCGACCTCCCCGTTGGCAGCTATCAGGTCTCCATCACCCGCGCCAACTGGCCCAACCACGTGTCCACCGTCAACGTCGAGCGCAACGGCTCTGCCCGCGTCCAAGGCAGCTTCGCCGGCGGCAGCGTGACCATCACCAGCACACCTACGGGCGCCACCATCCTTCGCGACAACACCCAAGTCGGCACCACGCCATTGACCCTTCACGACCTGATCCCAGGAGCGGTGAACTTCACGGTCACCCAACGCGGCATGGACCCCGTCTCGCTCACCGGAAAAGTGGAGCCCGGCAAAACCCTCGCTCTCAACGCTACCCTCCTCGATTCCGACCGCGTGATGAAATTGACCGAGCTCGATCCGGACGGTCGTCCGGTCCAAATCGTCATCGAAGAGCCCGCGCTGAGCAGCGCGCAGCAAGCCGAAGGCGGTTTCGTCATGATTTCGCTGACCGTCGGCAAAGACGGCGTGCCCACCGACCTGAAGATCGAACAACAATCGAATCCGGGTCTCGGCCGCGTCTGTCTCGCCGCTGCCGCCAAGTGGCGCTTCAAGCCCGGCACGATCCAGGGCAAACCCGTTCGCTCACGCGTTTCGATTCCCTTCAAATTCCAGCCTCAAAGCTGAGACGGAACATCTTTCCAAAAGAAAAAGGCGGCCCAACGGCCGCCTTTTTCTTTTGGGCAAATCGCCTTCGCACCGACTCCACAAGCCCGCCGTTCTCCGAAGCGGCGGGCTGGGCGGCGACGTTTACTTTTCTTCCTCGATAGCCGACACACGACCGCCGGTGAACGTCAGCTTCAGATAGTCGCGATCACGCCTTCCGGTGTAGTTCAGGTAGAACGGGAAGAAGGGATCGCCGTGGCAATAATAGCGGTGGTAGTACCCGCGATACAGATACACGCCACCGTCCGTTTCATAGGTCGTGTACCGCCACACTTCACTGCTCCCCGAGGCGTCCGTCCGCGTGGTGACCCGGTCGGGATCGCCCAGCGCGAGTCGGACCATCTCAGGAGTGAACCCCAACGACGCCCGCCCTTCCTTGATCGCTTGTTGATCGGATGGAGCCAACCCGGCGAAGAGCTCCGGGTTCTTCTGGATGCGGGCCTCCGGGGTCGCGCATCCAGACAGGGCGATTGTCGCCAGCAAGCCGGCGGCAATCGCGAATTTCCTGAATGGCACGAGATCTGTTTTCATGTGAAAAAACGTAGCCAGCACCTCACGCCCCGCAAGCCACCACGCGTCAACTTCGATGAGCCGACGCGCGAGTTCGTGAACCGCGGGCGCAACAACGGGAAGGTCTTTGTCTAACGCGAGCTGGTCTCCGTCGCCGTGACCTTGTCGCCTTCAAACAGAACGCGGATTTTATCCTCCTCGCGGTCCCCGGCGGTGCTCACGCCAATACCGCCGCCCACTCCGGTGCGCCCGCTGCCGCCACCGATGCCCAAGCCTATGCTAAACGCCGGTCCTTTATCGCGATACGCCCATACTTCCGTCTCCCCTTTCTCGGTCCGCCGCCGGTAGCGCCGGTCCGGCTCACCCAACGCCATGATCACCATCGCAGGCGTGTAGCCCACCTCCACTTTGCCCGCACGGATCTTCTCCTGCGTCTCGGCTGGCAGCGCGTTGAAGGCGGCTTGGTTGGATTTAATACGCGAATCGGGCGACGAACAACCGGCTAGCAACGCGAAGGCGAGGACCGGGATCAGGGTAAGGAAGCGGGACGATTTCATGGAACGGGATTTTTTGCTGGTTAACCGAAAACTCCTCTATCAGGACAACGTAACCGCTCCCAAGTTCAACCCACATGAAGACTTTCAAGATCGCCATCGGCTCCGACCACGCCGGTTTCAAATACAAGGAGGCCATCAAGGCCATGCTCCTCGCCGAGGGCCACACCGTCCGCGACTTCGGCACCTACTCGTCCGAGTCCTGCGATTATCCTGACTTCATCCGGCCGACCGCCGAAGCTGTCGCCCGTGGCGAATACGAGCGCGGCATCGTCCTCGGCGGCTCCGGCAACGGCGAAGCCATCGTCGCCAACAAGGTCAAAGGCGTCCGCTGCGGCCTCTGCTGGACCGAACAAGTCGCAATCTGGAACCGCTCGCACAACGACGGCAACGTCCTCTCCCTCGGCGAACGCACCGTCACCGAAGCCGAGGCGCTCAAGATCGTGAAGATCTGGCTCGCCACCGAATTCGAAGGCGGCCGCCACATCGCCCGCATCAAGAAGATCGAGGGGTAAACCCTGACCGTTTCGCGGCCGCAACAATCCACGTGAGCCGCGAATCACATAACCGTTACATCCAGCAGGCCGCCCTGCGAGAGGCGCAAAAGGCGCTGGATAATAACAAACCCGGCTCTTTAAGCCGGGTTTCCTTTGGTCAACTCCGTATCCAAACCGTCGAGCCTTGGAAGCGGATCCTCTTGGGCGCTATCGCCTTGATCGCTCTCGGCTCGGGCGTCGTGCTGATCTACGCTGACTCCTTCTGGGCGGGAGTTTTTGTCGGCGCGGCCGGTCTCGGCCTGCTTCTCTTCGCCGCTTTCGGCCGCAAAAAGACCATCGACGCGCTTGATGGCGTTGATGTCATTCACCTGGCAGCTCAACTATTCGACGCGCTCTAGCAAGCCCCGCACCGATGCTCTCCCCCACACCCCGATACCATCTCTCCTTCGATGGAAAAGTCAGTGGCCCGCACGGACTCGCCGCGCTCCGCGAAATGGCCTCCATCCAGGCCTTCACCCGCGACGCGCTCGTGACCCCCGAGCACACCCAAAACTGGCAGCCCATCCACGCGCTGCCCGAACTCGCCGCCGCGCTTTTTCCCGCGACCGCGAAACTCCAGCTCAAAACCAAGACCGTCGCTCTCACGACCGACGCCACCACTCCGGTCTCCGTCGAAGAAATTCTTCGCTCCAATCTCTCCGCCGCAGATCGCGCGAATCCACCGCCCGACTACGCCGCGCGCCCCTCACGTCCGCCCGGTCGCGCGCGCAACCGCGATTACGCGATGGTCGCCACGCTCGCCAACGCCCTCGGCGTGGGCGCCTGGTTTTTTCTTCCCCACAACCCGGTCGTCCTCGTCGCCCTCGTCTCGTATTTCGCGATCGCTAACACCGGCCTCTACTGGGTCTATTATCACGTGATGGATCGTTACTGATCCTCACGTCACGCCTCGCCATCCTCTCGTCCGCGAAATCGCCGGCGCGTTCATGGACGTCGCGCTCAGCCCGTTTTTTTCCCTGAGCGTTGGCGCATTTTGCCTCCACCATTGCGGTCTTTGGCCGTTATCCCGCGCGGCGTTTATCATTTCCGCTGCACCCCGACGCGGGCCAAATCTATCGCTTGCCGGAGCCGTTTTCACCCCTACCGTCACGTTTTGGACATGGCATTTCCCACTCCTCCCGCCTGCCTCGCCCAACGCGACCTGCGCTCCGACGAGCTCACCGCCAACACCGACGCCGCCCTCTTGCGCATCTATGCCTGGATGCAGCTCGCGCGCACGGGCGACAACCGCATCCTCGACCTCTTCCGCCAGGGCCTGATCAAAGGCACCGTCACCGGCGGCCAGGGCAACGAGGCCCTCATTATCCCGCTCGCCCTTCTCGCCGACAAATCCATCGACGTCGTTTCCTTCACGCATCGCGGTTTCGGCGGCCATCTCATCTGGAGCGATCACCTCTGCGAGCATCTCAATCAATATTTCGCCAACGCCCACAGCCCTACGAAGGCGCGTGAGGGTAACATCCACCACGGCGACCCGAAGAACCGCTCGCTCCCGATGATCAGCCATCTCGGGGCCATGCTCTCGAACGTCCTCGGCTCCACCGATTCCCAGCGTCGTCTCGGCAAAAAAGCTGTCGGCTTCACCTTCTTCGGCGATGGCGGCTCCAGCACCGGCGACATCCACGAATCGCTCAATCTCGCCTCCCTGCTCTCGATCCCGGTCCTCTTCGTGATCGAGAACAACAAATACGCCTACTCGACCCCAGTCACCGAGCAATTCGCCGCCGGTACCGAACTCTGGAAACGAGCCGCCGCCTACGGGATCGAGGGCTTCTGCATCGACGCCACGGATACCGAGGCCACCGCCAAAACACTCGCCGCCGCCATCGACAAGGTCCGCACCACCGGTCGCCCCATGCTCATCGAGGCGCACACGCTCCGCCTCCGCGGCCACGCCGCTTACGACACCTGCGATTACCTCCTCCCCGGCGAGAGCGAGGGATTCTTCTCCCGCGACCCGCTTCCTAAATTCCGCGCCCGCCTCGTCGCCGCCGGTCACATCGCGCAACTCGACGCGATCGATGCCGAGCTCAACACCTTCCTCGAAGCCTGTATCCAGGTTTCCCTCGCCGTCCCCCGCCCCGATCCCGCCGGCATGGAAGACGACCTCTTCGCTCCTGACCCTCCTCCGCTCCCGTGGAAAGCAGAGCCCGCGAAACCCCAGCACGTGACGATGGCGCAGGCCATCGGCCTCGCCCACCGCAAGATCCTCGCCGAACGCCCCGAAGCCATCGTCATGGGCCAGGATATCGGCACCTACGGCGGCGCCTTCAAAGTCACCGACGGCCTCCTCAAGGACTTCGGCCGTGCCCGCGTCTTGAATACGCCCCTCGCCGAAAGCGCCTGCACCGGCTACGCCATCGGCCTCGCCCTCAACGGCCACCGCCCCATCGAGGAATTCCAGTTCTCCGA
>CAMLSH010000219.1 GCA_946482625.1 uncultured Opitutaceae bacterium | reverse complement strand
GGCCTCGCCATCAGCCGCCGCATCGTCGAGCTCATGCACGGCGCCATCTGGGTCGAAAGCGAAGCCGGCCGCGGCTCGCGTTTTCATTTCGAGATCCCGATGCCTCCCGTCGAACGCACCGACGAACCGCTCCCAGCCGGACTCTCCCGCGTTCAAGACAAACGCCTGCTCGTCGTCGACGATCATCCGACCAGCCGCGAGATCCTCAAACTCCACCTCGAATCCTGGGGCGGTATCGTCGAAACTGTTTCCTCCCCGCTCGCCGCGCTCGCCCTCGTCCGCCGCGGCGAAACATTCGACGCCGCGATCATCGACCACCTCATGCCTGGCATGGACGGCATCGAATTCAGCCGCCAACTCCGCGCCCTGCCCGCCGGCGCCGAACTCCCCGCCGTCCTCCTCACCGCCCTCGGCCGCAAAGCCGCCGCCGCCGCCGACGGCCTTTTCGCTGCCGTCCTCGCGAAACCCGTCAAAGCCGGCCAGCTCCTCTACGCCGTCGTCCGCGCCCTCGACCCCAATCTCGAAATCCGTCCCGTCGCGACGCCCGCGCCGACCACCCCACGCACCCTCGCCTCCGCCCGCGTGCTCGTGGTTGAGGACAACCCCGTCAACCAACGCGTCGCCCGCTCGCTCCTCGAACGCATGGGCCTCCACCCCGACATCGCCGCCAACGGCCGCGAAGCCCTCGAGTGCGCCCTCCAGCAACCGTACGACTTCATCTTCATGGACCTGCACATGCCGATCATGAACGGCTTGGATGCGACCCGCGAAATCCGCCGCCTCGTCGCCCCCTCGCAACAGCCCGTCATCATCGCGCTGACCGCCAGCACCACCACTCGCGACCGCGAAGCCTGCATCGCCTCCGGAATGGACGATTTTCTCCCCAAGCCCATCCGCTCCGACGACCTCCACGGCCGCCTATTGCTCTGGCAGGAAAAACGCGCCGTCCGCAGCCTCGTCTAAACAGCAGAGGGACAAGGAGCCGCGTTGCCGGCGCACCCTCGATCCGCGCGTCACTGATCGGCCGGTTTTCCGCTCCAAGTGGCCTTAAGGCATCGCGCCAAAAAGACCGCTGACCGACCCACACAAACGGTGTTCATGCCCAGAAGCTGTAAGTCAGCTGCATTTACTCCGCTTTTCCCCTACAGCGACACCGGGTGGCCAAAACCGCCCGTGACCTTGTAACCCGGTCCGCTTCTTCCTGAAGTCTCCATCACGCGAGATTTGCATGAAGTTGCCCCGATCCAAACCCATCACCTATCTCGCACTGGGTCTCGGAGCCCTCGCAGTGGGCTGGTTCATCGGCCAACCGGTTGAAATCGCGGAAGCTCAAACACTCGCGCAAAGCCCCGCTCGCTCCGCCACCGTTTCCTCATACTCAGCGCGCAAGAGCGACACCCCGGCCGCGTTCGCCGACTTCGAAAACTGGGCCGCCGACTACCTCGCGGCCGCCGCTGGAAAACGTGCGCGTCTGCACGAACAAGGCCTCGCCCTCGCCGCCGCCCGCCGCGCCGCTCTGCGCGAGCTCATCCAGACCGATCCTCGCCGCGCGCTCGCCCTGGCCGCACCGTTCGCCCTCCGCCGCGCCTTGCCGCCACCGATCGCCGCTCAACTCGAAGACCGCGTCAGCGCGCGTGGTGACTACATCGTCGTCGGTACGCTCGCCACGCCCGGCGAGCCCGGCCCGCGCGCGGTTCAACGCCACGTCACCACCGACGCCCGCGCGTATCAGGCTTTTGTCTACGGACGTCGCCTCACACAACTTTCCCAGCCCAATCTCCCACTGCACGGCATCGCCATCGAGGACCTGCTCGCGCTCGACGAAAGCCCCATCCGCATCCTCGAACCCGGCGAATCTCCCGATCCCGCCAAACATCAGCGCGACCAGATTTGCGCCGTCTCGCAGCAACCCGCCGGCTACAACCAAAGCCCCGCCGATGCCGACGCCGACGTGATCGCCGAGATCGGCGACGAAGTTCATTTTCTCTGCAGCCGCGGCCACGTTTACCTCGTCGAAAAAAATCTCATCGCCCTAGAAGGCGGCGCCTCCAATCGCCGCGCCATCACCCGCTCCGGCCCCATGGCCAGCACCGCCGCCATCACCACGGGCGCGAGACGCCTGCTCTACCTCCGCGTCCGCTTCGCCGACCAACCCGCGAGCTTCGAACCCCAGACCGAATCCAGCGCCCTTTCCACCACGGCCACGGCAGCCGCGTTCCTCGCTGAAAACTCTTACAACCAGTTCTCCCTCACCTCGACGATCACGCCCGTTTACGTGCTCCCGCACACAGAAAACTGGTATCTCTCCGAAACCAACGACCCGTCCGGCTTCGCGAAAAAAATCCTCGATGACGCCCGCGAGGTCGCCGCTAGTCCGTCCAGCTTTCCCGGCAACGAATCCCTCCCCGCGCACAACTTCTTCGACCACGATTTCGATGTTGTTCGCTACGAAGGCGAACCCGGCGCATTTCGCGGCCAAGGCTACATCGGCATCCGCGGCGTCTGGCTGAAAACCGACGCTCCCGGCGTGCTCGCCCACGAACTCGGCCACAACCTCGGCCTCTTTCACGCCAACCTCTGGGCTCCCTCCACCGACAATCTCCTCGGCGAGGGCGCCAACCAGGAATACGGCGACCGCTTCGACACCATGGGCTTCTCCGCAGGCGGAGAACATTCCTTCAACGCCGGCAACCGCGAACGCATCGGCTGGCTCCCCGAGTCCCGCACGCTCGAAATCGCCATCTCCGGCACGTATCGGCTTTATGCTTACGACCAGCCTTCACTCGCGCCATCCGGCACGCATCTACTGAAAATTCCCCGCGACGCCGACCGCACCTACTGGGCCGAACTCCGCCAGCAATGGCCGGCCAACGCCTCCACTCACAACGGCGTGCAACTCCGCTGGGCGCCGTGGGAAGAGAGCGAAGGCGGCTCCCAACTCCTCGATACTCAACCCGGAGAACAAGCCAACCCCACCGCCGACAGCGCACTCGTCATCGGCCGCACGTGGTCAGACCCCGCCGCCAATCTCCATTTCACGCCCGTCGCCAAAAACGCCACCTCACCGGCCTCCATCGACGTCGTGGTGAACGTCGGCCCCTTCCCCGACAACCACGCGCCCGAAGCGACGCTCACCGCCTCCGCCACCGTGATCGGAGTCGATGAACCCGTTACCTTCACCGCCTCCGCGACTGATCCCGACGGCGACACCCTCGCGTACCACTGGCAGTTCGCCAACGACCAGCCCGCCCCCAACGCCGCCACCGCCTCCACCCGCTGGATCGCCCCTGGCCATTACACCGTGCTGCTGACCGTCTCCGACATGAAGGGACGCTCCACCACCCGCTCAGTTGTCATCCAAGTCGGTACACCCACAACCACGACAGTCGCCGGCACCGTGCTCGACTCGCTCGGACGCCCCGCACCCGGCGTCCGTATTCACAATGGCCAGACAGGCGCTCTCTACCGCGACACTTTCACCGATAGCGACGGACGCTACACACTCACCGGCCTCAACGCCGGAGATCTCACGCTCGTCGCCGCCTCCGCGCGCCACCCCCTGATAGCCCCCGCCGGCTTCACCAACCCCATCGCGCTCGGCACCGCTCCGATGAAAGGGCTCGATTTCACTGCCACACCGCCCGCTCCCGTCGTCCGGCTCGCCATCGTCAACGCCTCCGCCGCCGAGTTCCAGTCCACGCCTGCCAGCGTAACCATCTCACGACAGAGCGACGACCCGCTCGACAGCACCGTGTCCGTCCAGTTTTCCGTCGCTGGCACTGCCGCCACGGACGGCTCGGACTTTCTCCTTACTTCAACCGCTCCCACCGGATACGATCCCGCCGCCGCGAAAGGCTCCCTCGTCCTCCTGCCCGGAGAAACGTCGGCCACGTTGCTCATCACCCCATTCGACGACAGCATCGTCGAAGGCGCCGAGACGGTGGAGATCTCTCTTGTCTCCGGAACCGGCTACACGCTCGGAACGCCGGCGACCGCAACGCTCACGATCGCCGACAACGACGCCCCCGATCATCTCGCCGAGTTTTTCACCGAAGCGAAACCGTTCGATCTCGCCGGCCGCCGGCTCACCCTCACGCCGCTGAATAGCGGTGGTTATCGCGGCAGCCTCGACCTCTCCAACGCCTTCACGACAGATCCCGCCACCGGTTTCTCGCTGATCGAAAACGGAGCCGCCACCGCTCCCGTCAACGCCGGCGACCTCGACGACGGTTATTGGAAAATCGATACAGCCGCCACCGCGCCGCGTCTCTTCGACGTCGCTTACGACGAACTTTACGTCGGCACCAACGGCGCCGTCACCTTCGGCCGCGGCGACATCGCCTCGGCGGGCAGCCTCGCCTCCCAGTTTCACCTCGGCCTGCCCCGCATCAGCGCTTACTGGCGAGACCTCGACCCCCGCGCAGGCGGCGAGATTTCGTGTACGCTCATCACCGCACCCGGCGCCGAACGCACCGCGATCACGTGGGAAAACATCCCGTTCTACGGCGACTCTTCACGGCGCGCCAACGTGCAGCTCGAGCTCTGGCGCAACGGCGTGATCACGCTCACCTGGTTGCCCGGAACCGCCAACGCCGACGCCATCGTCGGCGTTTCACCGGGCCGCGGTCACCCAAATCCATTTTTCGAAAGCGACTTCAGCCGCTACTCCGCACAAGCCCAACAGCCCGGCATCACCGCCTGGCGCGCGGGCAGATTCAACGCCGCCGAACTCTTCGACTCCTCCATCAGCGGCGAAGCCGCCGACCCCGACGGCGATGGCCTGTCCAATCTCGTCGAATACGCCTTCGGCCGCGAGCCCCAAGCCTCCGACGCCGGGCCGCTTTCCCAGATCGGCACCGTGGAAGAGAACGGTCTGCGCTATCTCACACTCACGTTCATCCGTGCGCGCGACGCCTTCGATCTCACGTTCCAGCCCCAGTTCTCCAGTGACCTCGTCAACTGGAGCACCTCAGGAATCCAAGTCGGCCCTCCGGTCGATCTCGGCAGCGGTCGCGAACAGCTCACCTACCGGGACGCCCTTCCCTTTACGCCGGACGCCTCCCGCTTCGGCCGGGTGCGGATCGATACACCTTAAGCGCCTCATCGCCGCAGCTGGGAGCAACGCTCGCACGCTTTGCCACCTGCGTTTGCCCGACGGGCTCGTCACGCTCGGCGGATCGCCCGCTCCCGGAAGCAGACGTCAAAAACCCCTAGCCGCATAGGGAATACTCCTGCCCACCTTCCTCGCACCTTTACTAAAGCAGGTAATTTGCAAACCGATTATACTGGGCAATGAAGTTCCGCCGCCCACGTCGCACTGCCCTCGCTTTCCGCGGGGCATTTGTTTGCGGCTTGGTCGCGCTCGCATCCCTTCATACCGGCTGCGCCACCACCGGCGGTTCAGCGGCAGTGGCTCCCCGCTCCAACATTTCCCGGGACCAGGCGCTTTCTCTTGCGCAGCTCGCCGCCAACGCCGTCGGCGGCCAGGTCTACACCGTCGCACCGACCGGCAGCATGAAGCCCACGCTCGACGAGAGCAGCGTCGTCACCGTCGAGAAAGTCGCCTTCGTCGAGCTGCGTCGCGGCGACATCGTCATCTACCGCAGCGCGGGTGGCGCGCCGGTCATCCATCGCCTGTATGAGCAAAGTGGTGACGGCTGGCTCGTCCTCGGCGACAACAACGCCGCCATCGATCGCGAGGCCGTCAACGCCCGCAATTTGCTCGGCCGCGTGTGCGCCATTTTCTACACCGCAGCCGGCGCGCCCATCGATGGACAGGCGGCTCTCGCGCGGCGCTAAAGCCCGCGCACTCCGGAGACATTCTCGGAAAATTCCCTAAAGCTCCCGGGATTCGGCCGATAATATTGCAGGAGTAATCCTATCTCTTACCTCATGCCTACCATCGATCAAATCAGCGAGTCGGTCTTCCGGGAGACAATTAATCGCGCAGTTCAGGACGTCTTCAAAACGATGCTAGGCAAAACCGCCTCGCTCTCCGACGCCACCGGCGCCCTCGCCAACTCAGACGGCTCTCCGTGGGCCCACCCCGTCCACATCAGCGGCCAGCACGTCGTCGGCACCGTCGGCTTCATCGGCGACATCAGCGGCCTCATCTACCTTTATCTCGAAGACAAATTCGCGAATGAGATCGCCAGCCACATGCTCGGCATGACCCTCGCCGAAATCGACGAAGCCGGTCACGAGGTCGTCAACGACGCCGTCGGCGAACTCACCAACATGACCGTTGGCACCTTCAAGAACCAACTCGCGGACAAGGGCTTCCCCTGCAAGTTGACCATCCCGTCGATCCTCCGCGGCAGCAATTTCTCCATCGAGCCCGTCAGCTCGGCCACCCGCCGCATCTACCGCTTCCACGTCGGCGACCACCACATCGTGGCCGACCTGCTGATGAAGTCCGGCGACTGATTTTCAAAAAACAAACGCTTCCCTCATCGCTCACGCTCTCCGCCATGCGCTATAAAGTTCTCACCGTCGACGACTCCAAAACCGTCCGCATCATCGTCAAAAAAGCCTTCAAAGGCTATGACTGCGAAATCATCGAAGCCGCCAACGGCGTCGAAGGCCTCGCCGCAGCCTCCAAGGAAACTCCCGACCTCATCCTCCTCGACATCACCATGCCCGTCATGGACGGCGTCGAGATGCTCACCAAGCT
>CAMLSH010000218.1 GCA_946482625.1 uncultured Opitutaceae bacterium | reverse complement strand
CGCGGACTGGATTCTGGCGGGGATCGCGGGCAGGGCGCGTTGTCTCTAACCTGACACATCGGAGCGATGTCGCAGGTTGTGAGATACGAACTCGCGTAAGGCGTCCAACCGGCGCGTTGGGGACAACGCGCCTTACCTCGGAAGGCCTGAGCTGAGCTCAGGCCCTACGGGATTATTTCTTCGCGGGGACCCAGGCGTCCTTCAGGGAGATTGTGCGGGTGAAAACCGGGTGGCCGGGTTTGGAGTCTTTGCCGTCGAGCGTGAAGTAGCCGAGGCGCTCGAATTGGAAACGGTCGTCCGGTGTCGCGGAGGTGAGCGAGGATTCGAGTTTCGCGGTGACGACTTCGAGTGACTTGGAATTCACGACTTTGAGAAAGTCGTCTTCGGCGCCGGGTTCGGGAACGGTGAAGAGGCGGTCGTAGAGGCGGACTTCGGCGTCGAGGCACTTCGTGGCGCTGACCCAATGGATGGTGCCTTTGACTTTTTTGTCGGAGTTGGGGCCACCGGCGCGCGTGGTGAGGTCGGCGGTGCAGCGGAGTTCGACAAGTTTGCCCGAGGCATCTTTGACGATCTCGTCGAGTTTGATGATGCAGGCGTACTTGAGGCGGACTTCGCCGCCGGGTTTTAGGCGGAAATATTTGGGCGGCGGCACCTCGGCGAAGTCGTCGGACTCGATGAAGACTTCGCGCGTGAGAGCGACTTTGCGCGTGGTGGGCGTTTCGTCCTGCGGGTTGTTGGTGGCGTCGACCTCGATGATTTCGCCTTCGGCGATATTCGTGAGGACGAGTTTGATCGGCCTGAGGACGGCGAGGCGGCGCTGGGCGAGGGCGTTGAGGTCTTCGCGGACGGTGTGTTCGAAGACGGCGATGTCGGTGAGCGCGTTGAATTTGGTGACGCCGGTGCCCATGACGAAGTGGCGTAGTGCGGCGGCGGTGACACCGCGGCGGCGCAGGCCGGAGATCGTGGGCATGCGCGGATCATCCCAGCCGGTGACGACTTTTTCGTTCACGAGCTGGATGAGGCGGCGCTTGGACACGATCATGTAGCTCGGGATGAGCTTCGCGAATTCGTACTGGTGCGGAAGCGGGCGGGCGAGTTCGAGGCTTTCGAGAATCCAGTCGTAGAGTGGACGATGGACTTCGAACTCCACGGTGCAGATCGAGTGGGTGATGCCTTCGAGATAGTCGCTGAGGCAGTGGGCGAAATCGTAGAGCGGGTAGATGCACCACTTGTCGCCGGTCTGGTGATGGGCGGTGTGGCGGATGCGGTAGATGAGCGGGTCGCGCAGCCAGATGTTGGGGGCGGCCATGTCGATCTTGGCGCGGAGGGAGCGGGCGCCGTTGGGGAACTCGCCGGCTTTCATGCGAGCGAAGAGATCGAGGTTTTCTCCGACGGAACGTGTGCGGAAGGGCGAGTCGCGACCGGGTTTGTCGGGAGAACCGCGGTAGAGGTCGGTGTCTTCGGGGCTCAGGTCGCAGACGTAGGCTTTGCCTTTTTTGATGAGCGCGACGGCGAATTCGTAGAGCTGGTCGAAGTAGGCGCTGGCGAAGAACGGCTCGGCGGAGGACGAAGAGTGAAGGGTGACGGGTGAAGGGTGAAACTCGGAGGCGGAGGACTGAGCGACGGGGGCGAGGTAGTAGTCGGGTTTGCCGTTGACGGTGGTGAGCGCAGGGGTGGCGCCTTTGGCTTTGAAGCCGAGGCAGTGATCGGCCCAGCCG
Source organism: uncultured Opitutaceae bacterium (assembly GCA_946482625.1). The sequence goes on along the minus strand of CAMLSH010000218.1, from coordinate 5,014 downwards.
GCGATGAGCCATTTCACGTCGGCGATGATGGAGTCGACGTATTCAACATCCTCCTTCGCCGGGTTGGTGTCGTCCATGCGGAGGTTGCATTGGCCATTGTTTTCGCGGGCGATGCCGAAATTCAGACAGATCGATTTCGCGTGGCCGATGTGGAGGTAGCCGTTGGGCTCGGGTGGGAACCGCGTGACGATTTTGGGATACCGTTGCTCGGCGACGTGCTGGGCAACGATGTCGCGGATGAAATCGCTGGGAGCGGGTGCGGGCGTGGCGGGAGTCGCGGTGGTTTCGGCTGACATGGAGATCGTCAGCTAAGGGCACGCGAGGGGAGTGAGGCAATGCGGCTTTTTGCGCGCGCGCCCGATACGCGCGGAAGCCAGGACGCAGGACGAAACAATCCTTCGATTGAACCGCGAATGGACGCGTACAAACGCGGATGAAAACCGGGCCTAATCGGGGAGATAAACTAAGCGCTCCTCCAAAGTCGGTTCGCCAGTTGGCTGTGAACCGCGTTCCGTCGTCTCCGAGATTTGCGTCTATTCGCGGTTTCTCACCGGTTTGACGCGAATAAGGCTGCTCGACCGCCCTCCGCGGCGCCCGGGCGATCAGGCTTTCGCGCTTTCGGCGGGCAGGGGTGTCGGTTCTGAAAACGCGGCTGAGGAGATCGGGCGGGGATGCGGGGTGATGCCGTCGGCCTGGAGTTCCTTCAGCAACGAGGTGATGTACGGGATGAGCTGCTTTTTGCGGCTCACGATTCCAGGGAGGTCGAAGATTTCGTCTTTCTCGACGTGTGGGTACGAGATGCGGTCGATGAAATCGGGGTCGCCTTTGACGAGCATGAGCGAGTTTTGCGTGTTGATGTCGGTGACCAAGAGACAGGCGAAGGCGAGTTGTTCGTCGTCGCAGAGTTTCTGGAGGGCGGCGCAGAGTTGTTTCGAGTGCTGCCAGAAATTGCCGAAGCCGAGTTCTTCAACTTGGGAAACGGCAAAGCGGACGGTGTCTTCCTCGTAGATTTTGAAATCGGTGCGGATGACTTTGTCGGGCGAGCTGGCGAGGATGACGGAGCCGGAGCTGAAGATGAGATCGGCGAGGGCGCGCGAGTTGACGCCGGCGATGCCGGAAAGCCACGCGAGCAAGGAGCCGTCTTTTTCCGTAGTGGTGGGGCTGTTGAGGTGAAGCGTGTCGGAGATGATGCCGCTCATCATGACGCCGGCGATTTCGGGGGAGGGTTTCAGGCCTTCGCGGCGGAAAAGGTCGGCGACGATCGTGCAGGTGGAGCCGACGGGTTCGTTGATGAAGAGGATGGGCTGCTGCGTATTCAGCGAGCCGAGACGGTGATGGTCGATGACCTCGGCGATGGTCACCTCGTTCGCGCCGGAGACGGCCTGGGTCATCTCGTTGTGGTCGACGAGGACGAGGCGGGTTTTGACCGGCTTGAGCATGTCGGTCTTGGTGAGGATGCCTTGAAGCTGACCGGCGTCGTCGAGGACCATGAAAGCCGGCGCGGTGGAGGTGGAGGCTTTCTTGCGGAGATCGGCGAGACGGAGGTCGGCGGTGACCGATGCGAATTTGCGATCGATGAGGGATTCGATGGTCGAGGCGGTGCGGACAAGCCAGGCGGTGGTGGCGGAGTCGAATGGGCTGACGATCACGCTGACGCCGGCGGCTTTGGCCTGTTCAACGACTTCTTCGTCGAGCGGAAGATTCCCGGTGACGACGAGCGCGCGGACGCCGATCTGGATCGAGCGTTGTTGGATGTCCCAACGGTCGCCGACGATGATGATGGTGCGATTGGCGGGAACGCCCTCGTGCTCGGAGACTTTGCCGAAAGAGCGAATGTCCATCGCGCCGATGCGGACGTAGAGATCCTCGCAAAGATCGGCGTTGGACAGGTGCAGAGCGCGGCCTTTGAGGGCGCGGTTGATGTGGGCGAGAGAGGTGATGACCTTGCGCATCTCGCGGGGTTCGCGGAGGCGCGGGATGAAGTGGCCGCCGAGTTGAAACACCGACACGGAGCCGACCACGCGCCGCTCGGGCGTCGTCACGGGAAGGATACGGACGTCGTGCTCGTCGATGAGTTCGAGCGCTTCGGCGCAGGTGGCGTTGGGGCTGACGGAGATGACGTCGGTCACCATCACGTCGCGCACCCGTGGCGTGACGTCGCTGAGGTAAACAGGGAGGGGCTGGCGAAATTTCTGTAGGATGGTGTCGATGCGGGCGTTGGAATTTCCGCAACGGGCGGCGACGTAGCCGCGGTCGCCGCGAGCCTCTTTGAATGCCGCATAGGCGATGGCCGAGCAGATCGCATCCGCGTCCGGATTTTTGTGTCCGATGACGTAGGTTAGATTTTGGGCAGGAGCGGAGGGAGCGGCGGTCATACGGGGACGGTGTCGGTTTACGTGCGAAAACTGCGGGCGGCGCGGAAGGAAAGCAACGTGCGGAACTGGTTCACTGGTAAATGTTGGTGACGGTAAGAATTATTAGGGAACCGGCGCGGGTTGTTTCGCGGGTTGTCCAACCGGAGCCGGAGTCGTGCCGTTGGCGACGGTAGGCTGCGGACGGCAGCGGGGGAGGAGGACCACGATCAGGATGAAGGCGATGAGCAGCACCGTCAGGCATTCGGCGTATTTGGGACGGAAGGGACTGGCGGGTGGCGACATGCGGGCAGGAGGGAAGGAGGCGGCACAGTGGCTGGCAAGTTTGGCCGCGACACCGCACAGTTTGCGTGCGGAGGCTGGACAAGCTTGGTGGGCGCTTCCTAGCGTGCGTCGATGAAGATTTATCTCGATGGAAAACTCGTCGATCAGGCCGAAGCCAAGATCTCCGTGTTCGATCACGGCTTGCTCTACGGTGACGGCATTTTCGAAGGCATCCGCCTCTATCAGGGAAACATCTTCCGCCTCGACGAGCATTTGGAGCGGCTCGAGTACTCCGCCAAAGCGTTGCTCCTCAAGATGCCGTGGACGCGCAAGGAAATCGCCGACGCCACCATCGAGACCTGTCGCGCGAACGGTCTTCAGGACGGATATATCCGCTTGGTGGTGACGCGTGGTGTGGGCGATCTCGGTCTCTCGCCATGGCTTTGCCCGAAGCCCTCGATCTTCATCATCGCCGACAAAATCGCGCTCTATCCCGCCGAGTATTACACGAAGGGCCTGGAGATCGTCACGGTGGCGACGCGCCGCATGAGCCCGGCTGCTCTGCCGCCGGCGGTGAAGTCGCTGAACTACTTGAATAATATACTGGCCAAGATCGAAGCCCGGCAGGCGGGCGCGCTCGAGGCAATCATGCTCAACGAGCAGGGCTTCGTGGCCGAGTGTACGGGCGATAACATTTTCATCGTCCACAAGGGCGAAATCATCACGCCGGCCGCCTCGCAGGGCGCGCTGAAGGGCATCACACGCGACACGATTTTCGACATCGCGAAGGAGATCGGCGTCCCGATCCGCGAAGCCGACATGACGCGCTACGATGTCTGGAACGCCGACGAGTGTTTCCTCACCGGCACAGGCGCGGAAGTGATTCCCGTAATGAAGCTGGATGGTCGCGAGATCGGCAACGGCAAGCCGGGCGCGATCTACTCCAAGGTGCAGGCGGCTTTCCGTCGCCGTGTGCTCGTGGAAGGCACTCGCATCTGAAACGGAAACTGAGTTCATCGTTTGCGGCCCGTTCCCTGTCTTCGTCGCTAAGCCCGAGAACGCGTCTGTTGTTGGGCTTTGCGTGGCGCGTCTCGTCTGCGCCATATCCGCGCAGACTCGGTGACACAGGGCGCGACATCGTCGCATTTTTTTGCCGCAGATTTTCCTCGCCGGCAGTTCCGTCGAGGTCTTGCCAGCAGAAGCGCTCATGGCATGGTTGGTGCAGACAGATGCATCCATCGATGTCTCACGCTCGTCATTATTTTATGTCCGCTGTGTCGATACTTAGATCGGACGTGCTATATTTTACCCATGGCCAGCCCTCTTAAATGTGATCTTTGCCCGAAAACCGCTACGGTACATCTCACGCAGATCGTTAATAACAAGATTCATAAGGTAGATCTCTGCGAAGCATGCGCCCAAGCGAAGGGCGTGACCGACCCCAGCGGCTTCTCGCTTTCGGACCTGCTCCTGAAGGCCTCGCTTAATCCCGAGGCCAGCTCCGACGCGATGCGTTGCGAGCACTGCGGCTTCACGCAGAACGACTTCAAGAAGCACGGCCGCTTCGGCTGCCCGCACTGCTACGAGACGTTTAACAGCATGATAGAGCCGATGCTCGACAACATGCACAAGGGCACGAGCCACACCGGCAAAGTCCCGCAGAAGGCTCTCGACCGTAAGTCTCTCTACGACCGCCTCACCCAGCTCGAGGGGAACCTCGATGCGGCCATCAAATCCGAGCGTTATGAAGACGCCGCCCGTTTCCGCGATGAAATCAACCAAGTCAAACAAGCCTTCGGACAAAAGCTCGCGCGCTAAGCCCATGACGATCGCGTCGCTCATCGCCACTCCGTCCGAGCTGACCGACACCGCGAGTAGCAAATGCGCCATCGTCCTGATGACGCGCATTCGCCTCGCGCGGAATCTCGCGGGCAATCCGTTCCCGGGCTGGGCCCGCGAAGCGCAGCGCGAAACCATTTTCGAAGCCTGCCGTGGCGCGCTCTCCAGCTCGCCTCAGATGAAGCGCGGATTGAACGTCGCGGTGAACGAGCTCAGCGACTTGGAAAAGCAGATCCTCGTCGAACGCCACCTCATCAGCCGCGAACTCAGCGGCTCCAAGGCCGGTGCTGGCGTGGTCATCAGCAAAGACCAGACACTCTCCGTGATGATCAACGAAGAAGATCATCTGCGCATCCAAGTCCTTCGTGCGGGTTTCCAGCTCAAGAAGACCTGGAACGCCATCAACGAACTGGATACGGCGCTCGAAGAGGCGCTCGACTACGCGTTTTCGCCGACGCTGGGCTATCTGACCGCCTGCCCGACCAATCTCGGCACCGGCATGCGCGCCTCGGCGATGATGCATCTGCCCGCGCTCGTGA
>CAMLSH010000217.1 GCA_946482625.1 uncultured Opitutaceae bacterium | reverse complement strand
CCCGCGCCATCAGCGACGCCGTCGAAGTCCCCGTGATCGCCAGCGGCGGCGCCGGACAAATGGAGCACTTCGCCGACGTCCTCGACCAAGGCCGCGCCAGCGCTGTCCTTGCGGCGACCCTTTTCCACTTCGGCACCTTCACGGTCCCCCAAGTAAAAGACTACCTCGCCAGCCGCCACGTCCCCGTCCGCCGCTGAGTGCAGTCCTGCCCCTCGGTGTAGCCAGAACCCTCAGTGTAGCCGCGCTGTCCGCAGCGTGGCCGAACCGTCGCCTCCCCCATTTACCCCAATTTCAGCACCGCCCCCTTCGTCACGCTCCCACCTTCACACCCCCACCCGCCCCACTCGGAGGCCCCACCAACACACTCAGCTGCTCCTGCACCTGGATAAAAAATTCCGGGCTCAGTTCGCCCACTGGCACCTCAAACACCTGCTTTGACTTCGCGTGTTCGTACACGTTCTTCGCGCCGTCCGCACTGCGTCCCTTCGGTTTCAATACGCGTTTCCGCTCCAGCATCAGCGCCAGGAACTGCACGAGCCGCGTATTCTCCGGCGTCACCTCCGTGGCCGGATCGGCGAGGTTCAAGAACAGCGCCTCCGCCGTCAGCTTCATCTCGCGCTCCGCGTTTTCACCGGCCTTGCGCGGCTTGAACACCCGCACCCAGCTGCACACGAGTACACCCTCGAGCTCGAACTTCGCGCGCTCCGTTTCGAGCACGTCATACCGCATCACCTCGCCCGTTTTTCCGCGCACCAGAAAACTGGCGACCCGCTGCCCTTCGACAAACGGTTGTTGCGTGATAAAACACAGGTGGGCTTGCGGCTGTAACGGCAGATCCATTCGTTCACTTGTTTACTTGTAGCCGCCCCTGACGCTAGCCAATTTCCCGTCCGCCGCTCCATGCAAGGACGTATCATCGCCATCGGCGACATCCACGGCTGCCACGCCGAATTTTCCGAGTTACTCCAACGCCTCGAGCTTCAACCCGAGGATCAACTCATCCTCGTCGGCGATCTCGTCAACCGCGGCCCCGACTCCTGCAAGGTCATCGACCTCGCCCGCGAACACCGCGCCATTTCCCTCCTCGGCAACCACGAGTTGCGCCTGCTCAACTTCCGCAAAAGCAGCGACACCGCGTTCCTCAAGGAAACCGACGAAGACACCTACAAAAAACTGCGCCCGTCCGATTGGGCCTACCTCGAGCAAATGCCGCTCACGCATTACGTGGAGGAACTCAACACCGTCTTCGTCCACGGCGGCTTTCTCCCCGACGAGCCCTGGCAGAAACAACCCGCCAGCGTCGTCACCCGTATTCAAGTCATCGATTCCGACGGCCGTCCCCGCAAACGCGCCGACGCCGAGGACGCCCCGCCCTGGGCCGATCTCTGGAACGGTCCGCCCTTCGTCGTTTACGGCCACACGCCGCGCCCCGAGGTCTATAAGCTCAAATGGTCCATCGGCATCGACACCGCCTGCGCCATGGGCGGACAGCTCACCGCCTACATCCTGCCGGAAAAACGCCTGGTGCAGGTCAAAGCCCGGCGGAAATATTATCCCTGACCTTCCCACGTATGAGACACCCCGAATTTTTTGTGGGTATCGGAACGTTGGCCCTGATCAACGCCGGCTTGGCCGAAACCAAAAACCGGAGCCGCCTTGGGTGGTTTTTGCTAAGCCTCATACTCGGGCCTCTGGCGACGCTACTGATCGTTGTCTTGGACCGGCCGAAGCACTCAACGCGCAACTGAAACGAAAAAACCGAAGCCGCCCACGCGCGCCCCGGTTTCGCATTGCTTAGCTGAGATCTGTTGTAGGCGGGGTGCCCTCACCCCGCATCCGCGCCGTCCGCGTTTCCCGCAAACGACGCGTACATGCTCATCAGCTTACTATCCGTTCAGTACTTCACCGAGCATCCATACGGCTCGCTCGTCGCCTTCGCCACCGGCTGCCCCGACTTCACAGAAGCCAGCGCGGCCGTCACGTAGTTCGTCGCCTTGCCGATATCATCAACCTTGGTCGAACGGATGCTGTCGATCGCGCCGTTATACACCAGCGTGCCATCAGCGGTGATCACATACATGTGAGGAGTCGTCTTCGCGCCGTACATCTTGCCGACGGTGCCATCGCTATCGCGGAAATACGCCGCCGGAGCCGCGCCCGTCTTCGACGACCAATCCGACACTTTCGTCGGCTCAAAATCGCCCTGCGCGCCCGCCTTGCCCGAGTTGATCGAGAGCCAGACCACGCCATCCGCCGCCGCAGCTTTCTGAAGCGAAGGGATGTTGCCGCTGCCCTCGTAGTGTTTCACCACGAACGGGCACTCCGGGTTCACCCATTCCAACACCACGGTTTTGCCGCGATAGTCGGAAAGTTTGTGCGTCTTCCCGTTCACATCCGTGAGCGAGAAATCAGGGGCCGGCTGGCCAACTTCAACGCCGGCAAACGCACTCGTCACAGTCAAAGCGGCCAACACGGCCGCGGCAGAGAACAGTTTCAGGATGTTTTTCATAGGGAATAAGACAGTAGGGACAGGGGTTGTCAGGCTAGTCATACGTCCGCGATCCGCCAGTGCCCGCATGAAAATTTCGCGTGGCTCGAAACGGTCCGTCAGAAATCCCATTGCTGCACAACCGCGTCCCCGGCTAACTCCGCTTCGTGATCGGCTGGCTCGCTGACCTTTTCCGCCTCGCCTGGGGCCTGCTCTACTGGAACTCCGCCAAGACCCGCTTCCGCCTGAGTCGTGGACGCAGACGCTGCCCGTGCCAAAGCCCCAGCGATTCCGGCCGCGCATTCGAAACCACCTGCGAGGCCTCGCTCACCTGGCATCGTCAGGAACGTTTCCGCCGCGTCTGCCCGCTCCTCCAACGCACTGCCTCCGGCGATCTCCGTTGCTCCGTTAACACCGCCGGCGTGCGCCCGTTTTGGGGCCGCGCCGTTCTCCTCTACGGCGGAACCGCCGCCGCGCTCTACCTCGTCGCCACGCTCGGCTATTTCACGCTGCAACGCGTCATCGGCATCCCCGTGAGCTACGCGACCATCGCCTATCCGCCGCACTGGCCACGCCTCGACCTTGCCCGCAGCGAGTATTTCGCAAAGCGCGCCGACCGCGCCCTCCTCAGCGGCCAGATCGGCGACGCCGAAAAATCCCTCACGCTCGCCTACGCGCTCGATCCCACCAACTACCCCGCCGCGCTCAAACTCGCGCTGCTCTATCAACACTCCCAGCCCACACTCTCCGACAACATCTACGCGCGCCTCCTCCACGAACACCCCGCACGCCGCCCCGTCACCGCCACCGCCTGGTATCAAGCGCTCCTGCTCCGTGGCGATTTCCCCACCATCGTCCCGCTCGCCACCACCGCCCTCACCGTCGATTCCGTCCATGAGGCCGCCTGGACAAACGCCCTGCTCTTCGCCCTCCGCCGCGCTCCGATAGAAAAACTCGAAACCCTCGCCGCCAGCGCCGAACTCCCTGCCGCTCCCCGCGCCTTGCTTCAACTCGAACTCATCGCCCGCACGCGTCCCGCCGCCGTCGCCCGCCGCTCATTGATCGGCGCATCGGTGGCGTCGCCATATTTCGATTACTTCCGTATCTCCCGCCTCATCTCGCTGGGTTTCGCGGCCGACGCCCGCAACCTCCTCCGCTCCGCTCCCAGCCTCGGCGCCCGAGATCGCGCCGCCCTGTCGCTCGAAGCCGCCGCCGCGCTCGGCTGGGAAAACGTCGTGGACGCAGAGATCGACCGCCTCCTCGCCAATCCACCCGGTCCCGTCGCCCGCGAAATTCTCGCCGTCCACCTCATCCAATACCCCGACCGCGCACGCCTCGCCCGTGTTTTCACCGCGCTCGCTTCACATCCGCTGCCCGCCAACGACGCCGGCTACAGCGCGTCCATGGCCCTGCTCGCCGCCGCCGGCGTGAACCAAGACCCCGCGCGCTTCAAAGAAGCCGCCGACACAGTGCAACAACTCGCCGGCCCCCGCTTCCGCAACCGCGCCCAAATCGAGTCGTTCTTCCTCACGCCAACCCGCAACGCCCGCATCGAGACGATTCTCCCAGCGCTCCAACCGCTGTCGCCGGAACTCAACTACGCCCTGCTCGCCCGCTACGAACGCCCAGACTCCGACAGCGCCATCGCCCCGCCGGCTTCGGACTCCCCGACACCGCGCGCGCGCCTCGCGACGCCCACACCCCACGCCGCGTCCGCCAGTTCTCCCACGTCAGAAGAACCCGCGCCGAAAAAATGACGCGCCCGCCCGCCGCACCGCTCGCGCCTTCGCCGCTTTCGGCGCCCCCCGTTGCCGCGCGCATCAGCGCCTTCCTGATCGGCGCATTCCTCCTCGGCTGGTGCATCCATCTCTGGCCGCAATGGCTCAACAACCCCGACCTCTCGCACGGCCTTTTCGCCCCGCTGATTTTCCTGGTCCTCCTCCACGAAGCGCGCACCCGCGGCACCCAACGCTGGCTCCCCGCCCGCTCGCTGACGACTGCCGCACTCGCGCTCGCACTCGTCTCCGGCCTCCTCCTACTGGCCCTCGCCGGCATCTACGCCGCCGCCGTCGGCTGGACGCATGCGCTCGTCAATTTTCTCCTCGGCGCCGCACTCTGCGCGCTGCTCGTCTCCGCTTGGATAGCCGCCGCCCACCGACACATCCGCGCCGTACCCTTCAACTGGCCCGCAACCGTTGCCATGGCTCTTTGGATACTCAGCGCGCCCATCCCTCCCGGCACCTACACGCGCCTCACCCAAAGCCTCCAGCTCTGGGTCACCGACGTCGTGTTGTCCGCTCTCCATTCCCTCGGCATCCCGGCGCTTAAAAACGGCAACATCATCGAGCTGGCGAGGGTTTCCGTCGGCGTTGAGGAAGCCTGCAGCGGCGTCCGCAGCCTGATCTCCTGCATCTTCGCCGGACTCTTTTTTTCCGCCGCCCTCGTCCGCTCAACCGGTCACCGGATAATCATCATCGTCCTCGCACCGCTCCTCGCGCTCGCGATGAACATCGCCCGCTCGCTCACCCTCACGTTGCTCGCCAACGCTGGCATCGACATCGGCGGTGCCTGGCACGACGCAACCGGCTTCGCCGTTCTCGGCCTCACCGCCGCCCTGCTCGCAGGTCTCGCAATACTCCTCGAGAAAAACACCCGCGCAGGTCCAGAGTCAGCCGACGAAACACTCCAACCCTCGCCTTCCTCAGCCGCGCCCACCGCAACGATTCTTCCGGTCCGCGCTCCGTTGGTCATCCTAACATCCGGCCTTCTCGCCGCCGCCGCGCTCGCGCTCGTCTTCATCCTCAACACCCGCCCCGCTCCCTCCACGAACACGCCGCGACCCGATCTCGCCGCCCTGCTCCCGGCCGAAATCCCAGGCTGGCAAATCGTCACCAGCGACGACCTCTACCGCTTCTCCGCCCAGCTGAAAACTACGGACCTGTTCCAGCGTACCTACGGACGCACTACGACCGCCGGCCAGGAGCAGATCACGATCTACCTCGCCTACTGGCCCGCCGGCCAGGCTCCCGTCAGCCTCGTCGCCTCACACTCGCCCGACGCTTGCTGGCCCGGCTCCGGCTGGGAACCGCTTCCAACCGCCAACGCCCGCGAGACACTCTCCGTCTCGGGCCGCACGCTTCCACCCGCGGAGCACCGTTTTTTCACCCACGAACAATACCCGCAACATGTCTGGTATTGGCATATCTATGACGGACGAGTCATCCACCACGATGGACTCGGCTCCCCGCTAAAACTCCTCCGCCTCGCGCTCCGCTACGGTTTCCGTCGCGACGGCTCTCAGCTTTTCATCCGCATCTCCAGCAACCAACCGTGGGAAAAAATCGCCCGCGAACCCCTGCTCGCCGACATCATCGCCCGCCTCCACCCCCTCGGTCTTTAACTTGAGCGGCTCCCGATCTCCCCCGCCTGCTCGCTACCCACTATTCGCTACAGCCCCATGCTCTTCCAACTCACCTCCCGCGAAAAACGCGCCCTCGCCTTCATCGCCCTTCTGCTCGCGCTCGGCCTTCTAGGTCAGTGGCTCCTGTAGCGAGCCACCCGCCCTCACGTCTCCGCGCGCGTGGCCTTCAGCACCGGCGTCTCGGCTACGGCCCGTCGGGAAAGTTTCCATTCCCAGTACCACGAGAAGAAAACCGGCACCGAGAAGAGCGAGATCACGTCGAAGATCATTCCTCCCACCACGGGGAGCACCATCGGCGTCATCACTTCCGCGCCGCGACCCGTCGCCCAAAGCACCGGAATGAGCGAAAGCATCGTCGTCGCGTTTGTCATGATCGCCGGACGCCGCCGCCGTAACCCAGCCACGAATACGCGCCGATGCACTTCATCCACGTCTTTCGGCGGTACCTTGAACTGCTCTTGGATGTACGTGCCCAGCAGGATGCCGTCGTTAAACATCACCCCGAGCAACACGAGGAAGCCCACGACCACCGCTGTCGTCATCTCCGCGCCCCACAACCACACAAAGAAAAAGCCGCCCGCCGTCGTCACCAGCGCGTTGCACAAGATGATGATCGCCGTGATCAACCACGACCGCGTGCCGATATAAATCAAGATGACCATCACCGTCATCGACGCAGCGATTACCCAGCGCAGCGTCGCGTCCGCTTTCAACTTCTGTTCGTACCGGCCGACCCACCGATAAGTCGCTCCGCGTGGCAGCTTCAGGTCTCCCGAAGCCAGAGCCGCGCGCAGCCGCGCATCGGCATCCTGCACCACTTCGACTTCGCCGCGTCCACGCGTGTTGAGCAGCACG
>CAMLSH010000216.1 GCA_946482625.1 uncultured Opitutaceae bacterium | reverse complement strand
ACCGCCATCTCTTCGAGAATCGCGACCGCTTTCATCGATCGAGCCATCGTAGCGCCCCCCCTGAGGCCAGCGCTCGCGGTTCGTGACAATCTATTACGCGATCCCGGGGCTACGCCTCTTAAAGGTTGCTCAAAGGCGGCGCGAGATGGTCCGACCGTCGTAGCGGACATCGATGGTCTTTGCCGTCGGCTCTAGTCCGACACCTTGGTCGGGCGTCACCACCACCAAACGGAACACCCGCTCTTTGTTCGTCCCGCGATAGTTGCCGCGAGCCGCGCCGATGGTGAGATCCCTCGTCTGGTCGTTCCACGTGATCGGAATTATCGAGTATTCACCTTTCTGATAAGCCCAGCCGTCGCCCGCATCTTCATAGAGGAGATAAGAGGCGTCTGCGTTCGGATAAATGCGGAGCTCAAGCGGGGCCGCGAGCGCTTCGCCGGAGTATTGCACACGAGGACCGAGCGGAAGTATCGAGCCTGCTTTCACGAAGAGCGGGATGTGCGACAGCGGGGTCTCGACTTTAACCGTCTGACCACCGGAAAGCAGCCGGCCGCTCCAGAAATCGATCCACGAGGAGTTTTCGGGCAGGTAAACGTCCGCGCTCTGGGCCACGCCGTTCACCGGCGTCGAACCGGGGCCGTAGAGGATGGGTGCGAGGACGGGAGCGATCATGAGTTCGTCACCGACCATGAACTGAGTTTTCAGATCGTGAGTACTGGCGTCGTTAGGAAACGAGAAGGCGACCGGGCGGATCCACGAGGCGTTTTGCTGCGCGATCCGGCCGCTTTGGGAGTAGAAATGCGGCAGCAAGCGGTAGCGCAGGTCGATTGTCTGGATGATCGCATCGTAGAAGGGAGCGCCCGGTTCGCCGAAGCGCCAAGGCTCGCGTGGCGTATCTGTGCCGTGGCTACGGAACATCGGCAGGAAGGCGGCAAACTGCAGCCAGCGGGTGTAGAGCTCTCGATATCCGAGGTCTTCCACGCCCTTGGCGAAGTCACCACGCCAGAACCATTGCTCCTTCTGGGCCACGAAGAAGCCGCCGGCGTCGGTGGTGATGTAAGGGTGACCGGCAGCGCTGATGCTCTGCACCGCGGCCACCTCCTTCGCGAGGGTCTGCCACGTCGCGGTGACGTCACCGGTCCAAAGCATCGCCCCGGTGCGCTGGCTTCCCGCGTAACCGGAACGGGTGAGGTTGAGCACGCGGCGATCAGGAACGGCGTTGCGTTGGTTTTCAAAAATCCCGATGGAGCCCCACAGGGAGTACGCGTTCAGATAGTGCGGATCTATAATCTTGGCCAAACCGGCGATATTGGCGGCGTCCGGATCGGCGGGACGGTCTTTCTTCCAGTCGGCATTCTCGGGTTCGGTCGAATCGCACCACCACCCATCCATGCCGTGCCGCCCAAAGGGATTCCACGCCACGGTGTCCCAATAAAGTTTGCGCGCCTCAGGCGTTGAGAAGTCGATGAACTCCGTCCCCGCGAGCGTGTGGCCCGCGTCTTTAAGCGCTTTTCCGGCGGTGGAACGCTCGCTCGGGTTGGGCCAGATCGAAATCATGACACGGGCGTTTTGCTCGTGGATGTCCCGGATCATTTTCGCCACGTCCGGATAGCGGCCGGTGTCGATGTCGCCGCCCCATTGGCCGGGCATCCAGTAGCTCCAATCCTGCACGATGACATCGAGAGGGATCTTGCGATCTCGGAACTCTTTCACCGTCGCCACGATTTCGTCCTGCGTCTTGTAGCGCTCCTTGGACTGGACATAGCCGTAGCACCAACGAGGCAGCATCACGGCCGTGCCGGTAAGCTGGCGGTAACCGTCGACGGCGCCGTCCATATCGGGACCATGAATAAAGTAATAGTCGAGATCCTCGATCACGTCGAAGGAGAGCGACCCACCATCGGCTCCATCGGAGAATGTCATCGCGGAGTATGCGTCGAACAGCAGGCCATATCCGCGAGTGGATACAACGGAGGGAATCAGGATGCGCAGGTTATGCTGGTAAAGGCGCTTGGTGGTGCCGCGCAGGTTCAGGTCGGAGGTCTCGTCGAAACCAAGGCCATAAAGCGCCTCGTCGTCGGCGAAGCGGAACGCGAGCCGGCCTCTCCACGCGTCGCGGTCCCTGGCCTGGATGTATTTGCCGGCGACCTCGCGCTCGCCGTCCGCAGTCTGCACCTTCGTGATGGTGGAGCGGTCGGCTACGGACTTGATGACTTCGGTCCTTTCCAACGTGCGCGGATGGGCGGCGTTTTCAGCGAGGAGCGGTTTGCCGCCGGCATCGAAATACGAAATCGCCCCGGTCGCACGATCGACACGGACGATGAGTTTCGATGAGCGCAGCTCGATGACGCCGCCCGAATCCGTGACGGTGATTTTGCCCGGTGTCTCCGCAATTTCCACGCGCATGAGACTGGGCGTCTTGGCCCAGTCAGCGTTCCGGGTGGCACGCACGCGAGCGATACGGTCCGTGACGAATTCAATCTGAAGGCGGCCTTCGGTGAGCTGGAAGGCCGCGCCGTTGGAAAGCGTTTGCACGCTTTCGATCTTGGCCGGCAGTGCGTTGGTTATCAGCAAGCCGGCAAAGGCCAGAATGGCGAAACGGCATTGCCACAGACGGATCATTGCAACGTGAGTTTGAATACGGCCGACACGTTGGCGCTGGTGGTCGGCGCGGCGGCAGGTGCCTCAATGGCAAGAAACTCGGCGGAGCGGGTCCACTTGACGGCTTCTTTCGTCCCAAGGAGCTCGACGCGGGATACGGGTTGGTTGAGCAGGGCCGCGGTCTCCCCGAGTGATTTGAGGACGAGCGGTTTTTCAGGCCAGCCGAGGACGATCACGTAGAGAATCTTGCCGTCTTTGCTGACGGTGTAGCGAACGTCGTCAGCGGTGAAGGGCTTGCCTTTGCCTTCGTTGAAGCCCTGGGCGGAGAGCGCAGCGCCTTCGCTGGCCGGGCCTTCACCGAAGGTTTTCCACGGACGCGTCGCGTAGATGGCCTCGGCATTGATCGCCATCCAGGCGGCGATTTCTTCGAGGATGGCTTCCTCTTTTTCGTCGATGGAACCATCGCCACGCACGGGAACGTTGAGCAGGAGGTTGCCGTTTTTGCTCACGATGTCGGCCAGCATGTGAATGACCGTGCGGGCGGACTTGTAACGGTTCTTCTCATACACGCCGCGGTCATAGTGCCAGCCGCCGATGCAGGTATCGGTCTGCCATGCGCGAGGCAGGATGGTGGCTGGGACGCCGCGTTCGATGTCCCAGACAAGAGCGTTGAGCTGATCTTCGGAGAGGATTTTCCCGAAAAGCACACCGGGATCTCCGCGACGCGCGACGTTAGCGTTATAGAAATGGGCGGCGATCTGGAGGCCGGCGTCGGAAACAGGCCAGAGCGGCAGAGCGGTGTCGTCGAAGTAAATCAGGTCGGGCTGCGCTTGGTTGATGAGGTCGATCGTCCGATCATAGAACGTCTGGCAGTATTGGGCGGAAGGCAGGGTGACGCCCTCGCCCCAGTTCCAACGTTTGTGAATCGAAGCGAGATTTTCGAAGCCGGGGCTCGTCGGGTGATTTTGCGCGTAGAGTTCCTGCGGATCGAGCCCCTCCCACCACGTGCCCTTGCCGTCGGCGCGCATGAGTTTCCCGTCGTAGGGCACGCCAGCCCTGGGTCCGGTTTTGTCGGCACCTTGAGCGACCTCGTACCAGCTCCAGGCGTGGGCGGCGTGAACACTGACGCCAAAGGGCAGGCCCTCGGCGCGCGCGGCGGCAGCCCAACCGGCGATGATGTCCTTCTCTGGGCCGACGCGGACTGAATGCCACGCGTGATGCTTACTGGCCCACAGGTCGAGATTGTCGTGATGGTTGGCCATCGCGAAAAAGTAGCGCGCGCCGACACGTTTATAGAGCGCGACGAGACGAGCGGGATTCCACTTCTCGGCCTTCCACGCATGCATGACGTCCTTGAAGCCAAACTCCGACGGATGCCCGTAAAGCTCCAGGTGGCGTTTGTACTGCCAATGCTCCTGCGAGTACATGTGCCGTGCATACCAGTCGCCCGCCTCCGGCTGGCACTGAGGTCCCCAGTGAGCCCAGATCCCGAATTTGGCGTCACGAAACCATTCCGGCGCCTCGCCATAGCGGCCCAAGGATGTCCACGTCGCCGCGTAGGGACCGGCGGCGACTGGCTCGGCGAGGATGCTCACGGTGGACGTTGGTGTAAGGTCGGAAGGAATGGAGTTGGCGGAAACGAGCGCAGGCAGGGCGAGGAGAGCGAGCAGCAGTCTGACGGCGGAGTGGCGGTTGTTCATGGGGGTGACGGAGCATACCAAAACCGCAGAAAGTTCGCCATGCAGGGCCGGCTCCATTTTGTGTACGAAATTCGCATGAATACCGCTGTGACGATCCATGAGACCTATCAGAACATCCCGGTGGCGAGCGCACCTCAGGTGCTTACCTGCATCTATACGTTGCTCTCGGCCTGGGAGCACGACGACCTGGCGGCGCCGTTTTGGCGTTTGTACTGGAACGACCGCCCAGGCGCTTACCTGATTTTGCCGCATGAAAAAGTACCGATCGAGCCGGGGAAAATCGTGCTCATCCCGCCGCACACCTGCTTTGGCACTTCGCTCAAGAGGAAGGTCGGGCATCTTTATGTGCATTTCACACTCGGACTCGATCGCGCGGTTACGCCGGGAATAGTTTTTCAGCACGCGCCCCCTCCAACGGAACGGACGTGGATTCGTCGTCTCGTGGAAGGTGCCGAAAGTCCGGTCGCGACGCGTACGCTGGAAGCCTCGTTTCTCGTGCAGGCGCTGGTAAATGCATCGCTGGCCACCGTGCCGGTAGAGTATTGGAACGGCCGGCTGACCGACGCGCGGATAACGCAGGCGCTGCAATCGCTCAGTCAGAAAGGTCCTGCGGTCGACAATGCGGCCCTCGCGCATGTGGCCGGTATGAACCCCAACGCTTTTATCCGAAAATTTGTCCAAGCGACGGGGCACTCTCCCCATCAATACAGACTTCGGCTGCGGATAGAACAGGCTGCGGCCATATTGCGTGAAGGGCGGAAGAGTATCGACGAGATCGCGACGGAGACAGGCTTCTGCGACCGCTTCCATTTTTCCCGGGTTTTCAAGCAAGTGATGGGAGCGAGTCCCGCGCGCTATCGCCGAGCGGCTCGCGTTCCGCTCGTGTGACTGGCGAAGGAAGCTTCCACGGCACCGCCGGCAGTCCCAAGTCGCCAACGCTCTCGCCAGACCGCCCGGGGCGCGCAAACAAACATCGGACGGCCCCCAAGCCGGCAGAGTCATCGCCCTCCACGCATTCCCTGCATGCGAGCCTCGGTTAACATCGTCATCCTGAAACATCCGCGCTGACTTCCGTAAGTAGTTCTCACTAGGAAATACATATGGCCGCTGCCCCTACCCCCAAGAGCTCCGGATCGTTCTCCGACCTCATCAAAGAAGAGTACGCGCAACTTAAACTCCGCGAAAAACCCGGCCTGCCCCAGCCGCCCGTCGGCACCTCTCCACCGTGGATCGATCCCGGTGAATTCGAGGTCGCCGCCTCGCCGCTCACGGAAGAGCCGTGGGTGCGCTTCACCAAACGCGATCTCTTCGGCCTCGCATTCTCCGGCGGCGGCATCCGCAGCGCCACGTTTAACCTCGGCCTCCTTCAGGCCCTCGAACGCCTCGGCGTGCTCCGCCACGTCAACTACCTCTCCACCGTATCGGGTGGCGGATACGTGGGCAGCTTCTGGACCGCCTGGCTTCGTCGACGCCGCACCGATCCGCGCTCGTTCTTCCCCTCTGCGTCGGAAACCGACCTTCATTCCAAAGACGAACGCGAGGGCGCCGAGATCCGCCACCTGCGCGAGTTCAGCCGCTTCCTCATGCCGCGCCTCGGCTTCTGGCACTACGAAACCTGGGGCGCGATCGTCGCCATTCTCGGCGGAATGATTCCGTCCATGATCGCCGCGCTCTCCACCCTCGCCGCCGGTCTCTACGGCTGGTTTCTGCTCAGCGCGTTCGTCCTGAAATGGGGCCCGTGGTGCAGCATGGTTTCCTTCGGCCTGATCACGCTGAGCTTCCACGCCCTCGCCGAGTGGTCCTGGCGGCGCGCGGGAAAAAACGGCAACGCCGAAACCAGTTTCTGGCAAAACATCCCCATCACTCTCGTCGCCGCCCTCGTCGCCGCCGTGGCATGGTTTCTCCTGCGCGAACTGTGTTTCTCCAGTCTCAACGCCAACTGCTGGGTCTGGCCCACCGCGTATTGGGGAATTGTTACCGGCGACAAGTTTTTCGGCGACCGCGACTTTCACCTCGCGCTGCTGCTTCCCTCCGCCGCCTGGATCGCCGCCTCGCTCGTGATGCTCGCCGGCCGCGGTTTCGCCGCCCGTGTCGCCTCCGACGCCGACGCCATAACGTGGAATGGCGCCCTCGACCGCGCCACTTCGCGCTGCCTCGCCGCCGCCGTCATCTCCGCCGGCCTCGCCTTCCTCTGGATGGGCAGCCACTGGCTCAATGAACAAAGCTCCTCCCTCAGCCTCGGTGGATCGGCCGGCACCGGCACACTCTTCGGCGCCGTTTTCTTCTGGCTGCGCGACTGGCTCACCAAGCCGAGCGAAGAAACCCGCGCCACCAACCTCTGGGAAAAATACGCCGGCAAAATCAAACCGCTCCTCCCTCAGATCGCCGCCGTCGGCGCCGTCCTCTGCATGTGCCTCACGAGCGCGCTGCTCATCCAGCGTTTCGGCAACGGCGGCCACCTCAA
>CAMLSH010000215.1 GCA_946482625.1 uncultured Opitutaceae bacterium | reverse complement strand
GGGAGTTTTGGCGGTTTTCGACAACCAGCGCGGCAACTCGATCTCGGCAGGTCCGTCGGGCGTGCGCCATTCGCGGAGGTGGACAAAGCGATAGTAGAGAAGGGCGGCGAACATGCCGCCGATGTGGGCGGAATGCGCGATGTTCAGCGTAAGCCGGTCACCGGGAATTTCGCTGGCGATCAAGCCGAGCGTCGAGAGGCCGGCGACGGTCCATGCGAGGTGTTTGGGTCTGACCGTGACCGGATAGAAAAAGAGCAGGAACGGCATCGCGCGGTTCGGATGGAGACACGCAAACAGCATCAGCAGCGCGCAGCTGATCGCGGTGGCGCCGGTCAGGAGATCGTCGCTGCGATTGAAATGAACGAGTGTCCAAACGAGCGCTCCGCAGACGGCGGCGAAGGCGGAGAACCAGGCAAACCGGCGCTCGCCCATCAGCGGGATCAGTTCGCGGCCGAGAAAATAGATGACGAGCAGGTTGCCGAGCCAGAGCAGGACATTGCCGTGCAGAAGAGGGTACGTGAAAAAGGTCCAGAGCCAGCCGCTCTTGATTCCGCCGACGGTGAACTGGGCGAATTGGTTGAAATGTGTGGACTCAAATGCGCGCTCGAAAACGCTTTGGATCAGGAAGCCGGCGGTCAATGCACAGAGCATCCACGTCAGGGTGGATGTTGTGGTGCGCCCATAGCTGTCGCGCATGTAAGACCGATCGGAGAGCATCTGGTCGCAAGCTAGGTATCCGCAGCGGCAAACACAAGCAGTGTCCCGGTATTTTGATGCAGTCTTTCGATGGGAAACGGCGTGCGTGACGCGATTCACGTTTTTTTCCGCGAGCAGGCGCGTGATCACGCGTGTTTTGAAATAAGATACCGAGGCTTTGAAGATGCGCTGACGTTAGCGGCCAACGTGACCGAAAAGGGCGCCGGCTGACCGCTTGACAGCAAAATCATTTCCTTTTTGTTGCGGGGCACCATGGCCAACAAAACAGACAAGTGGGAACACAACGTTCCGGGTAAGTTTTTTGTCGATCAGCAATGCATCGACTGTGACCTGTGTCGCGAGACGGCACCGGCCTTTTTTACCCGGCATGACGAGGGAGGCTATTCCTTCGTACACAAACAGCCCACCACGGAAGAGGAAATCTCGCTCTGCATGGAAGCCCTCGAAGGCTGCCCGGTTGAAGCGATCGGTAACGATGGCGACGAGTAATCCGGCCGTCTGATTTCTCCAGATTTTGAGAACCTCCCGGTTGTGCCGGGAGGTTTTTTTGTGCGCCGCGAAAGACGCGAGGTCCGCTGTCCGTAAACGAGCCGCCGGACGCGAGCCGGTTTTCTAGGCCGTCGTGCCAGTTTTCCTCCCGACGCTTAGTCGATGAGGCGGTCGCCAGCGGCGTGGTTCACGGGGGCGAGTTCGCGAGGGGACTGGCTCCACTGATCGTCGTAGACGGTCGCTTTTTCGATCGTTATGTCGCGGGCGGTCTTGAGTCGGATGAGTGCGGTGGCGTCGGAGGCGCGGACCATTTTCACGGCGGAGATTTTTCCGCGGATCACGTTTTCGAGATAGAGGGCGAAGGTGCTGTCGCGCTTCTCGTAGTTAAACGTGCAGTTGGTGATGGTGAGTCCTTCGACGTGGCGTGCCCAAAGCCCGTACGCGGGGAGCACGCCGAGATTGGAGGCGTTGTACTGGCCCACGCCGAGCTCGGGCGGGAGCCGGTCGGTATCCGCGCTTGGATTACCGCCTTTGGCGAGGAAATGAACGTCGTTGAAGACGACGTTCTTCACGTAGCCGGTGTGTCGCCCGTTGGGCAGCGTGAAAGGGAGGCCGCCCTCGATCGCGCTGGTGTCGGGAAGCTTGTAACCGGCAACGATTGGCGCCGCTTTGCGCTGAGAGCCGTCGTAGGCTTTCCACCGTTCGCCGCGGAAGGAGCTGCCGGCGTAGATCTCGGTTACGTCGACTCCGTTGAGGAGGATATTTTCGACGACGCCGATATCGATGTTGGTGTTGAGCAGTTCGTCGTGCGCATTGCCGTTCTCAGCAAACTTGAAGCGTTCCACGGTGGCTCCGAGGGCGCGGCCGCGATTGGAGATTGAGATGAAAAAGGGCGTGTGCGTGCGCAGCATCTTCGAGCGGGAGTGAATCGTGCCGGTGTGGCCGCAGTTGAGGTGCACGTCTTTGATGTGGCCGCCGTCGTTGGTGGAGATGGAGAAGCCGGCCTTGTTCGCGCCGAGCACGTAGATGTTGTCGACGCAGAGATCCATGATGTCGTCGACCGTCTCGGAACCGATCTGGAACAGGTTGCAGTTCGTGTCGCCGACGATGTTGCGCACGCGGTATTTTTTCGCCGGGCGCGTGAAGCCGAGAGAGCAATCCGAGCCGGGTTTCACTATGTCGTCGGAGCTGACCTTCGAGTAGATATTCGTCACGGTGACATCGTTGCACTGCATGAAATCATAGATGTCGCGCGCGTTGCTGGTGGCGTGTCTGGCGAAGTAGGTGTTGTGCACGTTGATCCCGTCGGTGCCGGTCGCGAGGAGGACAAAGTGGCCGCCGCGATCGATGGTGAGCATGTTGCCCACGTCGGAAATTTTGGCGCCGTCCTTGCCGATGTAATACGGCTCATCCTTCTCCGGATCGTACCAGAGATCCTCGTCGCGATGGAGACCGCCGATCTCGACGTTCGTGCAAAGCTTTAGGGCAAACATCTTGTCGGAGCGGTTGTCGGGCGGGTTGTTCATGACGCGGTCGCCGGTGACGAGATTGCCGTTACCGGAGATGCGGCCGTTGCCGACGATCTTCACGTTATCGAGGCGCTCGCCGAAGAACATGGCGTTGCGGAAAAACGTGTGGCCGACGTCCTGTTTGGTGAGCCAGTTCTCGGGGTTTTCGTAAGGACCGCGATCGGTCGGAGAAAGGCCGGAGCGGTATTTTTTATCGCTGAACCAGGTGGCTTCGGGCGCGTCGCCTCCCTTGAGCGCGTTGATCGTCGCGGCTTTGTCGATGTAGAGGTAGACGTTGCTCTGCAGGTGCACGGTGCGAACGCTGTAAACGCCCTCGCTGAAGAGCACTGTGCCTCCGCCGATACGCGCGAGATGCGCGATGGCGGCGTTGATTTTTTGAGTGTCGTCCTGAGTGCCGTCGCCGGAGACGCCGAAGGTTTTGATGTCGCGTTTGCCCGAGTAGACTTGGACGGAGTTGGAGGCTCCTTGGTTTTCGCCCGCACTCGCGAACAAGCGGAAAGTATGCATACGATCGGGAGCGAGATCGGAGACGCTGGCGGTGGAGTTTTTGGAATCGATCGCGGCCTTCAGCGGAGCCCAGGTTTTCCCTTCATCGAGTGAGTGCATGAGTTGAACGGCCGCCGCAGGGATCTCGGGGGATGTCCATGTGAAGTTCACGGTCGTGTAGGTCGTGGGCGTTTCCTTGTACTGAAGACTGCGATCGATCGAGCGGGCGAAATCCGAGATGGTTTTGATGACGTGAAGCGTGGCCGTCTCCGAGCCGGTGCCGGCGCTCGTGAGGATCTCGGGTTGCGCGGTGGTGTAGGTCGCCCTGAAGGAATAGGTGCCGGGTTTCTCCAGTTTTACGCCCTGGATCACGATGACGAGGTCGGGGCCGTTGGCGGGACGGAGATCGAGGTGCTTGAAGACGAGGACGGAACCGCCGTCGGGGGAGTTGTCGATCGAGACCTCGCCGACTTTGGAATATGGATACGCCGAACCGACGCGGCCGATGGATTGTCTCGGGAGATCTTTTAACGTCACCGCGCCCCGGCCGATGACGTTGACCGTGGTGTTTTCGAGGGACGCGTAAATGCCGGCTGGGAGAAAGATTTTGACGATGGCGTCGGGGCTGCGTTGTCCGGCGGTGAACGAAAGCGTGAGGTCGCGGACGGTGTTCACCGTGACGGTGTCGTGTTTCAGACTGAGCCGGCCGGAGAGAGCGAGCGGCGTGAGTTGAAGCGCGTAGATCTTGTGCGCTTGGCCGTCGTGCGACGTGACGATGAGGCGGTCGCCGTTTTCGATTTTGCCCGCATTCTTTTCGGCGCCGCTACGGTCCACGATCTGGCGGCGCTGGGGGACGTCTTCTTTGGCGGCGATCTGCGCGAGAAGTTCGTCTACGCTCGGGGCGGTGGAGACCGGGCCCTGATCTTCCGGTGAATCGACCGTGAAGGAAAACGTGCTTCCCGACGCCACGAAGACCGTGTCGTCCTCGATGCGGGCGACATGCGAAGCCTCCGGGGTTGGAGCGATTTCGACGGTGGCTGATGCGAGGCTCGGAAAAGCGACGAAAAGGCCGATGGCGGCGAGTGGGAAGAGCGTCGTGTGCAGGGATTTCACGTCGTTAAAAAGGGGCGAGCGCCACTGTCGCGCGCTACTCGGACGAAAGACCGTGACGCCCGGGACAGGGCGATTCGCCAAGCGTCGAAAAAAGGGAGAGCGGGTTCCCTCCGTGAGCCAAGCCGCATGTCGGCCTGCTAAACGATATAAACCAAAAACCGGAAACCACCGCCGCTCGGGGACGTGGGCGACCCGGCTTTAAGTTGGCCGTGCCGCGTGGTGCCGCCCGCTGAGGCCCGTTCGGAGATTGAATCAAGCGCGATGCCAGCGCGGTAGCCTTGCGGGTTCGCTGGGAGCGGGGATGCGCGCGTCGGTTTTTTCCGACTAGATCACCCAGTCGCTGAACTCTTCGAGCAGCGCTTCCTTTTTCTTGCGGGGACGGATGATCGAGGCGGTGTCGCCCTGATAGTAAGCGATGCTGTTGGCGGGCATCGATTGCATGAGCCAGACGTTGGAGCCGACGATGGAATTTTCGCCGATCACCGTTTCGCCACCGAGGATGGTCGCGCCGGGATAAACCACGACACCGTCTTCGAGCTTGGGGTGACGTTGCACGCCTTTGACGGGATGGCCCTGGTCATCGACGACGAAGGACTTCGCGCCAAGGGTGACGCCTTGGTAGATTTTGACGTGGTTGCCGATGCGCGCGGTTTCGCCGATGACGACGCCCGTGCAGTGATCGATGAAAAAGTGCGTGCCGATCTGCGCGCCGGGATGGATATCGGTGCCCGTGCGTTCGTGGGCGTACTCGGTCAACATGCGCGGGAGGAGCGGCACGCCGAGTTTGTAGAGTTCGTGGGCGATGCGCTGGAGCGAGATCACGAGCACGCATGGGTAGGCGAGGATGATTTCCTCGATGCTGCGGGCGGCCGGATCGCCCTGGTAGGCAGCGGAGACATCGGTCTGGATGATGCGGCGGACCTCGGGCAGGCGGGCGAGCAGGGCGGCGGTGTGTTCGCGGGCGCGTTCGCCGGCGCGCGGGTCTTTCGCAAAGCGCAGGGCTTTTTCGAGCTCGGAGGCGAGTCGGCTCTCGATGCGCGCAAGCAACGAGTCGACGAGGGAGGGGACGCAGCTTTTGGTCAGGGCCTTTTCGTCGAAGAATCCCGGGAAAAGGATGTGCATGAAGTCCCGGGCGAGTTGGTTGACGGATTCTTCGGCGGGGAGGTTGGTGCCGTCGAGGTGGTTGATGCCGCCGTCGGTCTCGTAGGATTTGAGCAGGGCCTGTTTGATCTCGTCGTGGGTCATGCGGGCTGGGGGGCAGACAGTTACCGGGGAGGGCGGGGGGTCAAAAGGGATTTTCAGATTTTCCCATTTCCGGGCTTTACACGAGGTAAGGGAACTCTCTTATTCCGCACTCCTCCGACTGGAAACGCTCAGGTGGTGGAATTGGTAGACACACACGTTTGAGGGGCGTGTGCCGTGAGGCGTAAGGGTTCGAGTCCCTTCCTGAGCACCAGCGGACGAGGGGCGAGCGAACCGCGGGGACGCTCGGTTTAGGTTCACCTCACGAGGATCGCGCGACGCGGGTCGATGACTATGCGGGGCGAAACAGTGATGATGATAATCAATCGTCTGGATGCTTGGTGGCTCAGGCACAAGAACGCGCTGCCGGCGGCCGTCGGATCGATGACGCGGGGGTGATGGCTTGCTGCGGATCGGGGAGTTTTCGGCGCACCCTATCTACGTAGTCGCGGTATCTCGTTAGCAACTCAGGCTCGGCGAAACCCATTCAGGATGGAGACGGTGCGGGTGGCGGCGGCATTGGCAGACATGCGCGCGAATGTGTGAGCGAGAACCGAGAGCGCGTATGTGAGCGCCCGCAGTCGAGACTACCCAGCTTCACGGAAGCTCGCTGCTGTACGAAAAAATACCGGAGTACTCGTCGTACTGTGCGCGCTCTTTCTCAGGCAGGCTGTTTCTTACGACCTGTAGAGTGAAAGCGCCCCATGCTTTCTCGTCTTTGATTATCATCCAGTCGTAGATCGATTCCTTCGGATAAAGGAGTGACTGATCTACTTTCAGATCGTTGAGTCCGCCTTTGGGGAGCTCCATGATCGTCGCTTTAATTGAGCCGCCTTCTTCGGAGACGTTGTAGATCCAAATGAAAGCGAATTGGTCTTCTTTCAGCTCCCGGGAGAATGCTTCGTCTTTGATGCGAACTTTGACCGCCGTGATTGCGTCGTTGAATTCCGGTTTGGATCGAGCCTTTAAGAATGCCGGAAATGTGGCGCGCGCCTTCTTGCATGCTTCTGCCATCTTTTGATCTTTTTGAGAGACGGCTATGAAGAGTGGCTCTCCATCCGGTTTTTTCCAACGATTGAGGCCTTCAGCGGAAGAGGAGGCGGTGGACATGATTGTGAGTAGGAAAAGCGTGGCTCTCATGGTTTGAGTTCACTCGCCCACTTTGCGGACGAGTAACTGCGAACTGAGGCCGGGGAGGCGTTCGGAGAATTCGTCGGTGGCGGCGGCTTGGCGGAGGG
>CAMLSH010000214.1 GCA_946482625.1 uncultured Opitutaceae bacterium | reverse complement strand
CGGGTGGATTTTTCGGCCCACTTGGCCCACTCACCCCAGATGCGTTCGACCGGAAGTTCGGAAAACGAGGAGACGATCGCGCGACAGAGCACAGCGGTCTCGGAGGCGAGGGTGAAATCGAAACGCGCGGCGAGCTGAAACCCGCGCAGGACGCGAAGCGGGTCTTCGGCAAACGCCGCGCTCGTATGTCGCAGCACACCGGCACGCAAATCGCGTTCCCCGCCGTGCGGATCGATCACGATTTGGGAGAACGGATCGTAGGCGATGGCGTTGACGGTGAAATCGCGACGGGCGGCGGCCTCGGCATCTGTGAGATCGGGCTCGGGCTCCACGGCGAACCCGCGGTGACCCGCGCCGGTTTTCGATTCGCGACGCGGCAGGCTGAAGTCGTATTCAGTTTCTGAGACGCGCAACTTGATTACGCCGAAACTGCGGCCGACCACATCAGTGCTGCCAAACGGGGCGAGCGCGCGATGTAGTTGTTCAAAGGAGACGCCGGGCACCTCGACGTCGAAGTCTTTTGGTTCCAGCCCGAGCAGCCAGTCGCGAACGCAGCCGCCGACGAGCCGCGGCCGACCGATAGCTCGCAGCGCCTGGAGTACGGCGACCAGAGTTGGAGGCAGTTTCATGAAGGCACGTGAGCGCTGATCGGTGTCGTCGCGGCAGCCGGACGTTAGTTGCCGCGTCCCACGCTGCGACTGGGGGCCGGGATCAACAAGCAGGCCCAGCCCACCAGGAAGGCGAGCCCTCCCAACGGCGTGACAGGGCCAAGCCTCCGCGGACCGCCCAAGGCCATCGCGTACAACGAGCCTGAAAATAAAACCACGCCGAGGATCCACGCCCAGCCGGCCGTTTTCAGTGCGCGGGGACGGCTCGCGCTGGTGTTTCCATTTGTGGCGCCGATGAGTGCGATCACGAGCACAGCAACCGCATGCACGAGATGATATTGCACCGCAGTCGTCCATGCCTCGTACATTCCGGCGGCGGTGAGCCGCGCCTTGAGTGCGTGGGCTCCGAGCGCTCCGAGAGTCACTCCGCTCAGCCCGAGAAACCCCGCCGCCCTTTTCATCGTATCCATGAACTTGATCGAAGTTGTTTACACTATTTTGGAACCGCCCGGGGAGTTCCCGGTCCGGTTTGAGAGCAGAAAGGGTCGGTAAGTTAAGACTTGAATTTTACAAACCTATCTTTTCTGTGCGGAAGGCCGATTCTGTCGGCCGACTGACCAAACTACAGAACAACAACACTATGAAAAAGACTGCCATTCTCCTCGCGGCCATTGCCGCTGGCTCTGGTTTGAACGCACAAGATGTGAAGTCCTCGTACTCCGTTACGACCGACTTCACTTACGCTTCGGAGTACGTTTTCCGCGGCGTTGAAGCGGCGGGTAACTCCTTCCAGCCCTCGATCGAGGTTTCCGTGGACGACGCTTACGTCGGCCTCTGGACCAACAACCCAGTCACCGATGGCGAAGCCAACGAAATCGACATCTACGCTGGCTACAAATACAAGTTCAGCGAGGCGCTCTCGTTTGAAGCTGTCGGCACCTACTACTGGTATCCCGAGGCTTCTGGCGGCGCCACGAAGAATTCTTGGGAAGTCGGTCTCGGTGCGACCTACACCTACCAAGGCATCTCCTCGAGCCTCTACTACTACTACGACTTCGTTCTCGAAGCCGACACGGTCCAAGCCTCGGTTGGTTACAGCGTTCCGCTCGAAGCCATCGGTTCCTCGGTTGATTTCAGCGTCTTCGCTGGAACGGTCGACGGTCGTGATGGCGCTCCTGACAGCGGCTGGCGCGTGATGGAAACCTACAACTACTACGGTTTCGACATCAGCGTTCCTTACAAGCTGAACGACAAAGCTGCGGTCACCACCGGCATTCACTATGCCGCCAATGACGGCTACTTCGACGGTAGCGCTCCCGACAGCAACCTCTGGTTCACGGTCGGCCTGTCGGTTGGTTTCTAATCGCTCCGGCGCTTAAGAACGATCGGCTCAAAGCCCATTATCTCGCCCGCTCCTCTGACCGAGGAGCGGGTTTTTATTCATAGCCTAAATCTAAGGGTTGACAGAGAGTCTCCAAACCTTAGCTCTCGACCCCTTTTCCTTTCATGAAAACGTTCCTCGCCAAAAAAGAGACGGTACAACCCAAGTGGCATCTGATCGATGCCGAGGGCGTGGTGCTCGGTCGTCTCGCCGTCAAGGCCGCCAACATCATCCGCGGCCGCCATAAGGCCTCCTACACCCCGTCCGTCGACAACGGCGATTTCGTGGTCGTGATCAATGCCGAAAAAGTTGTGCTCACCGGCAAAAAGGAAGAGCAGAACGAGTACATGTTTTTCTCCGGCTTCGTCGGTGGCGAAAGCTATCGCTCGGTTAAGCTGATGCGTGAGAAACACCCTGAGTTCATCATCACCCACGCGGTCAAGGGCATGCTTCCGAAGAACCGCATCGCGGCCAAGATGCTCACCAAGCTTCGCGTTTTCAAGGGCTCGGCCCACGATCACGAGGCCAACAATCCCGTCAAAATCTCCGTCTGATCCTAGCCCATGAGCGCTGATAAAGCTGTTTTCCTCGGCACCGGCCGCCGCAAGACCTCCACCGCCCGCATTCGCATCGTCGAAGGCTCGGGCAAGCTCTTGGTCAATGACCGCGAGTTCGAAAAGTACTTCTCCCACGAGAATTTCGCCAAGCAGGCTTATGCCCCGCTGCTCACAGTTGAACTCCGCGACAAGATCGACGTGATCGCGAACGTCGCTGGTGGCGGCGTTTCTGGCCAAGCCGGCGCAGTTGCCCACGGCATCGCCCGCGCTCTCCAGAAGCTCAATCCTGAGCTCCGCGCTGCTCTCAAGAAAGCCGGTCACCTCAAGCGTGATCCGCGTGCTAAAGAGCGTAAGAAGCCCGGCCAACCGGGTGCCCGCAAGCGCTTCCAGTTCTCCAAGCGCTAAGCCGACACCTCGAACGTTTTCAAAAACAAGCCGCCTTCTTACCGAGGCGGCTTTTTTGTCGTCACATATTCGCTGCAAAAACCTGCTCGATTTTCTGTCACTCCACTCTGAATTTTTTCCTCCTATGAAAGTTGGCGTCATCGGCGCGTCGGGCTACTCCGGCGAACTTCTGGTCAAACTGCTTCTGACTCATCCGCACGTCACATTGGCGGCGGTGACGTCGCGCTCCCATGCGGGCAAAGCGCTCGCGCAGGTGATCCCGACGCTGCGCGGAGCCGACAAGGGGCTCACCTTCGTCGACTCGGATGTAGCTGCACTCGCGAAGAGCGACATCGACCTGTTCTTCCTCGCGCTGCCGCATGGGGCTGCGGCGGAATTCGCCAAGGTGCTCGTCGCCGCAGGCAAGCGAGTGATCGATCTCAGCGCCGACTTCCGTATCGCCGATTTGGCGACGTACGAGAGGTACTATGGCAAACACCACGCGCCAGAACTGCTCCCCCAAGCGCGTTTCGTTTTGCCCGAACTGACGCCGTCCAACTGGAAGGACGAAGCGAAAATCGTGGCGTCTCCGGGTTGTTACCCGACGAGCATTCTGGTCCCGCTCGTTCCGTTGCTTGGCGCGGGTGTGGTGACGCGGGAGCATATCGTCGCGAACTCTTACAGCGGCGTTAGCGGCGCGGGTAAGAAAGTGGACGAAATGTATCTCTACGTGGAACGCGCGGAGAGCATCAAGGCCTACGGCCTCGTGAAGCACCGGCATCTCGCCGAGATCGAAGAGCAGCTCGCGCTGCGCACGGGCACGCCGACGGTCATTCAATTTAATCCCCATCTCGCTCCGATGCGTCGCGGAATCGCCACCACGATCACCGTTCCCGCCGCGGCCGGCGCGACCATCGAGTCGCTCTACGCCGCCTGGCAAAAAGCGTATGCGGGCCGCGCGTTCGTGCAGACGATTCCAAGTGGTGAAACGCCGGATACGGCGCACGTCGTCGGAACCAATCGTGTCGATATGTCCGCTGTGTTCGATCCGCGCACGAAGAATTTCGTGATCACGTCTGTCGTCGACAACGTCGTGAAAGGCGCGAGCGGTCAGGCGGTGCAGATTATGAATCTGTGGTTCGGATTTCCTGAGACGGCTGGACTGGTCTGAGTTTCGGTTCTGCCGATCGTACAGACCAAAATGAAAGCCGGTCCCACGTGGGACCGGCTTTCTCGTTTCATTTGGTTGAACGACTAGATCAGTCGCGGCCGCGAAGCTTGGTCATCAAGCGCAGCAGCTCCAGGTAGAGCCACACCAAGCCCACCAGCAGGCAGAACGCGAAGCGCCAGCCATGCCGTGCATCGACGCCTTGGGCGACGGCTTCGTCGATGGCCGCGAAATCGATCACGAAGCTGAGCGCAGCGACGACGATAACCACTACGCTGATGCCGATGCTGAGCGGTGAGCTGTCGTGCAGAAACGTGAGTGAATGGCCGAAGAAACCGGAGATCATGCTCACCAGATAAAGCGCAAGAATTCCGAAGAGCGCGGCGGAGATGACCTTCACGAAGGTCGGCGTCGCCCGCAGTACCTTGATGGAGTAAAGCCAGAGCACCACGAGGAAGCAGCCCAAGGTTGCGACGACCGCTTCCAAGGCGATGCCCGGATAACGTTGATTGGCGAAGTAGCTCACGGCGCCGAGTAGCACGCCCTCCGCTGCGGCGTAGGGAACGATCAGGAGAGGCGTGGTGATGCGGGTAAGGGCGATGATTAATCCGAGGACGAGGCCGACTATCATGCCGCCTATGGCCACATTGGGTGAGAGCTGGCCGGTTTCGAGGCCGTTCCATGTGAGCGCGAAGGTGATGCAGGTGACAACGAGCAGAGCGCCCGTGCGGTGGATCACTCCGTTGTACGTGAGCGGTTGCGTGACGACGCCGTCGTTTTCGAAGCGGCGGATGGTGGGGTTGGCTTGAAACATGGCTCGACTAGCTGACGGAGCACGGAACCGTGTTTCAAGCGTTTCGTGTGGCCGATAGAAACGCCCCTCGAAACGTAAGGCTCAGCTCCGGTAGTCGGCGTTTTCGCTGACGTACTCGTGTGTGAGATCGCCGCCGAAGACCGTGCATTCGCCGGTGCCGCTCGCGAGATCGACTTCGATTTCCACGCAGCGTTCGTGCGGAGGGAAATCAACTGGCGGGGCAAACACGCCGTCCTTCGGTGGTGCGCTGGCATAGAGCTCGGCGCCTTTGAGGTGTGCGACGAGTGCGGTTTCTTTCGTGGGATCGAGCCGGAAGGCGCCCTTGGCGAAAATTTCGATACCGCCAATGCGCGCGCTCAGGCGCGAAAGATCGAGGGCGGGTGAATGTGCGCCAACGTGTTTGCCGATTGCCTGGACGAGGCGGCCGACGTTTGGGTCATTGCCGGCGACGGCGCACTTAAAGAGCGGGGCGTTGACGATGGCTTTGCCGAGCGCGCGGGAAATTTCGCGGGTCGGCGCGCCTTTGACGTTCACGCGGATCACGTGGCGCACGCCTTCGCCGTTGCGGACGACGTCCTCCGCAAGATCGCGGCAGACTTGGGTCAGCGCCTTTTCAAAAGCGGCGCTGTCTGAGCACGGGATCTTGCTGGACGAGACGAGGACGACCGTGTCGGAGGTGCTCGTGTCGCTGTCGATGCTGATGGTGTTGAAGCTCGCTTCGACTGCTCGCGCCAACATGGCGCGGAGTTCGGCGCGGGGAATCGCGAGGTCGGTCAGAATGTAGACAAGCATCGTCGCCAGGTTTGGCTCGATCATGCCTGCGCCCTTCGCGATGCCGACGATGCTGCCACCGCCGAGATCGGCGCGTCGGATTTTTGGATACAGATCCGTCGTCACGATTCCCTCTGCGGCGGGGAGGATGGAACCTGCCGCCAACGCGGAAGCGGCAGCGGGCAGGCCGGCGAGGATGGCGTCGGCGGGGAGTGTCCAGCCGATCACGCCGGTCGAGCTCGGAAGGACCGCGGTCGGCGCGATGCCGAGGAGCTCGGCGGTTTTGGCGCAGATCGTTTCGGCGGTCTCGACGCCACCGGGTGCGCAGACGTTAGAGATCTTGTTGTTCACGATGATCGCGCCCAGCGCAGGTTCATCGAGGCGTTTGCGACCGACGATGATTGGCGCTCCAGGAAACGCGTTGCGCGTGAACATCGCGGCGAAGTCCGGCGTGGGTCGATCGAGCGCGATTAACGTCAGCGTCATCTTCGCGGGCTTCGGCGCCTCGCGGGGAACGAATTCGAAACGGGTCGTGCCGACGCGGAAGCCCGCGGGCAGGGCGCTCTGGCTCGCGAGCCAGGCGCGGTGAGCGTCGCGTGACGGGAAGGTGAGTTGTGTGCTTGGCACGAGGGTCAGAAGTGGGGCGGGAGACCCGTGGTGTGAAGCCGATTTTCGCCCGCCGCCGTCACAAGCGCGTCACGGCGCCGGGCGGAAATGTTTTTATCGGCCGGAAATTTATATGGAAAAGCGCGGCGCAGGTGCATTAAGCATCTCTCACTTCAAACACCGTGATCGCTCTTCCCTCTCTGTTTTTTTCTCAGTCCGCGGCCATGAGCCGCGCGCTCTGAATGCCGATGAACGTCGCTGAAGTTACCGCAAAGGCGAAGGTGCTGCTCGAGGCGCTTCCCTATATCCAGGATTTCCGTGGCTCCACGTTCGTCGTGAAGTACGGCGGCAGTTTCATGGATGATCCCGATCCGGCCGGTCGTCTGCGCGTCGCTCACGACATCGCATTTCTCGCGGCCGTCGGCATCAATGTCGTCGTTGTTCACGGCGGCGGCAAAGCCATCACGAAGGCGATGGAAGCCTCCGGCCTGAAGGCGAATTTCGTCAACGGCATGCGCGTGACCGATGCCGCCACGATCGCGAT
>CAMLSH010000213.1 GCA_946482625.1 uncultured Opitutaceae bacterium | reverse complement strand
CTTCGCTGGCGACGCCGGAAACCGCGCAATCAGGCTTGCTCGATCTGCATACCGGCTTCCTTCCGCTCGGCTTTGTGCGCGGCGCGCTTCTCGCGACGGACACGCTGCCAGTGCGGCTCGGGCGCTTCACCCGCCATGATGCAACCTTGCGGTTGGATTTCGCCAACCACTTGGGCAAGTCCGAAGCGGGCGATCTGCGCTTTCACTTTCGTCGCGTCTTTGTATCCAAGCGGCGACTCCGACAGGTCGGGCGTGCCGCTGAACCAGCGGATGTCCAGCCCTGCGGTCGTCTCCGCGAGCACTTGCTGCACCCGGGCCGGATCGAGTTCGCCGTCGGCGTCTTTGTACGGACGCAACATAGCCGTGCGCGACAGATTGCGGCCCGCCCCGTGCGGGCAGAACGACAGGTAGTCGTCGTTATCGCTGCCGAGAACCATCAGGATCTCGCGCGCCATGTTAAGCGGGATCAGGCCGAGCAGCGGACGGCCGCGTTCGTCTTTCCACGCGGGCGTGGCGCCTTTGCCGTGGAAAAACGAGTCGCCGCGTTTCCACACGAAGTTGTGCTCGTTGCCGATCTGCACGAGCGCGCGCTGGCCGATGCGGCGCAGAAACGCCGAGTGGATCTGGGCGTGATTTTCCCGTGTCCAGCGCGACACATATTGCAGCGCGTCCCAATACGCGCGGCCTTCCGGCGAATCGTACGGGAGCCACGCGGCTGAGTCGGGAATGTCCTTGGCGTTTTCGTCGCACCAGGCGCGCGCAGCTTTCTGCCCGCGTTTGTAGAGATCGGCGCCCAGACCGCGCGAACCGTGATGCGTCACGAGTACGTTGAAGAGGCCGTCACGACGCTCGATCCACTCGGACAGCTCCGTGTAACCAGCCGCCTCAAGCGCGGCGCGCTGCGGTTCCGCAAACTGAATACGGCCGACGTAGGCGAAGTGATTTCCGTCACCCTGCGTCCCGATGAAGTCCTGCGCGCGACTGCGGAGACCGGAGAGGAACGGATTGTCCCAGACCGGCTCATCCATCACAGCGGACGCCCACTGCTGACCGCGTGGACGTCCGCCTGCGCCAAAGTGCGTGGTTTTCTGGAGATGATCCATCATCTCGCCGACCGGATGGTTGGCGGGAAAGAAAGTCGCGTACATCGAGCAGCAGATATCGGCGGAGTGGGCGCCGGGGATGATCGCGTTTTCCACCTCGATAGCACCGCCGACCGGAATCGTCGCGCGACCGCCGCCCGATGGGCACGCGTCAGGCATGATGGAGCCGCGTTTCACAATGGGCATGTGGAGAAGCTCCGTCATGCGGGCGCGCGCTGCGGCCACATTGGAGGCCTCTTCGGGCGTTTCCGGCTCGATGGCCTCGGCGAGCGGCGCGGGTTCGTAACGCGGCAGGATCACCGGGAGCTGTTTCGGAAACTCTTTTTCGAGTTCGGCGAGAATGAGTTCATGGGAAAGTCCGGAAGATTCCAGATCGCGGGCGCGGCGCAGGGCCGGGCCGAGGCGGCGGCCTTCGTGCCAGCCTGCCGCGATCAGATCACGTGCTTTGATTTCCATGTTCATAAAATGAGGTCGTGTTGAGTGTGAGCGTAACGAAATCCGAAAAATGCAGCTAGCGAGGATCTCGCAGGGTTTATGATTGTTGAGTCAGGAGAATCCGGAAGCGCCGCGGGCCGCCGACGAACCGAGCGTTTCAATCGTCGGTAGGTCAGCGAGCTCGCGCGCTTCATGGCAGTCCAGCGGGGTGGCGCGGTTTTCCCTGCATCGCTTAGTCGCGTTCGAACGAGAGCAGCGACTGCCAGATCGCGAGGACTGCAAAATCGGCGCGGAGTTTCTTCTCACCGGCTTCGCGGATCTGGCGGACGCGTTCTTTCGAGATGCCCATCTCGGCGGCGATGACGTCCAGCGTCGCGTCCTCGAAGTAGTAGCGGTAGAGCACAGCAGCCTGATTGCCCGCTAGACGCTGAAGCGCGCTGCGCAGACTGATACGGAGATCGTCAGCTTCGACCACTTCCGCGGGAGAGGCGGCTTCATGATCCGGCAGCACGCTCAGGTCGAAGTCCACAAACTCGGACTCCTGGCTAAGCGTGCGCAAAATCTCCGCGACTTCGGAAACCGGAAGCTGCGACGCTATGGCTACTTCTGGCGTGGTGGCTGCACGAGCGAGCCGGCCGCTCAACTCCGCCTGCGCGCGCAGTACACGGTTCGCCTTATCGCGTTGGTTGCGCGAGAGCGGATCGAGGCGGCGCAATTCATCGAGCATCGCCCCGCGCACGCGCACGAAGCAGTAAGCGCGGATTTCGTCCACGCTGCCTTTGCACTGCGCGAGCGCGGAGATGAGCGCAAGTTTGCCGACGGACAGAAGGTCGTCGGTGGAGACATGGCCGGGCAACCGGCGGGAAACGGTGGCCACCGCTGTATCCACGATATCGAGGCAGTCGGTGAGCGAGAGAGAGTTGGGAGCAAGATGTGACATATAAAATACAGCGGTGACGGGTGGAGGGAACGACGGGCGCACCTTCCCCGCCCCGCTGTTCAAGAAGGGAGGAAGTGACGCCAGTCGGGATGTTTGGCCTCGCGGATGGAGGCCGCGGCGGGAAGTGGTGCCGGTGCTTTAGGGCGACGCAGGAGTCGCAGACCCGCTTCGTGCGGGAGCCGATTGGCCTTGAGGGAATTGATTTCGCGTTTGGCCCACACGAGGTTTTCAAACGAGTCGCGACCACCGCGATGGCGCGGGAGAACGTGATCGAGATTGCCGCCGGTTTTGCCGACGAACTCGCCGGTGTACTGGCAGATGCCACCATCACGTTCGTAGATCGACTGACGTGTAGCCCGTGGCATGCGGACCGGCATTTTATCGTACTGCGTTGCGATCATGACCGTCGGCACGCGAACGGAGAACCGCGGAGTGCGGATCGCGAAATCGAACTCGCGGATCGGGAGCTTGACCCACTCATCCCACGGAAGCGGGTTGAGAAACTGCAGACGGTCGAAGTTCCACGATCCGTCGTCGTTCTGAGAATACGCGACGTCGAGACCGAGCGCAGGTGGTAGACCTTCGCTGCCGCCATTGAGTGCGACGAGCGCCTGTTTGACGGTGCGATGGCCGATCACCTGCCAGGCGCGGTTAAGCGACAGCACAATGGGTTTGTTGAGAATTTCGACGGACATGGGTGGGTGAGATGATTGAAAAAATGAAACGGCCCTCACTGAACGCAGCTCAGCCAACGTCGGTGTGTGTCCTCTTTTGCGATTATGCGCGCCACGCGGGCGTCGCGCTGAAACGTCCCCTGCCAAAAACCATACGGCGGAAAGTGGACGCGATGGCGGGACTCGCACCCGCGGCACACGGCTTTGCAGGCCGGTCCCTTTGCTGCTTGGGTACATCGCGTTAATCTGCGGCTCAGGTCGCTCGGCGTCGGAAGACTTCTCCGACATCCGCCCTCAGTGACCGCAGGTAATTGATCGTGCGCAACGAGCGCACATGAAATTAGCCCTTGCCGGACTTCGGCCGCCGGCTGGCTCCGTAGAATCCGAAAGGGCGCGCGTACTCCGGCCTCGGATTAAGAACCGGCGCTTGTTCGAACAAATTAACGCCTCGAAAGGCGCTGCCGCGCGGAGAGTGGCCGCCTCAACAAACATTCAAATCACTGAAGGCTCACGACTCATGCGCGCGGAAAATAGATAGGTGGCCGGCATCGCCGTTTAACGCCCGAAAGCGCACCACACGTTGGGCGGAACCGCCTGGCGGCTCTGCATCGCAAAAAAGAACACACACCGTCGCCCCTCTCGCGCCGACGAGGTCGGACGGATTGGACGGCCGCGGGATTGGGTGCGGACGTTGGCTGATTGATCTGGGCTCAGCGGTAAAGCCACGAACGGAATCTGAAAGTCGAACGAGCACGTAGCTCGGATATCCCGGAAGCGGCTCAGTATTCCTGAGCACAAAAAACCCACTTCCGGGCAGGAAGTGGGCGCGTATGGCTGCGAAAAATTATCCGCGGTTACGTGACACCACTTCCCTGTAAATTTGCATAGCCGGATCGTTTGGAACCGAGTCCTTCGCTATGGGTGATCGTCTGCACCATCTCTGTCGCACACGACCAGCCGGCGGTCCCAAAAAGGACGGCCATAGTATTATGTAGTCGTGTGGATTTCATGAGGTGGGAGGGAAAAGGTTAAAGCGTTCGGAGAGCTACAACGGAGTCAGCGATTCAAAATTCAAGAGGCTCTCGAAAGATTTTCTTAAATTTCTTCTGACCGGCTTTCCGCTGGCGGTCGCCAATCTAGCAGATCATCGCCCCGCCTTGCCATGCGTAACCCCGCAGCATAGCTGATCATTTAGTCATGTTTGAAAAACTCTTCTCCGAACGCGGCCTCTCCCTCGATCGTCTGCGCGTGCTCGTGGAAATCCACGACGCAGGCTCCATCGCTCAGGCCGCACCGGGCGATCTCGTGCGTCAAAGCCAATACAGTCGCCAGCTGCGCGAGTTGTCGGAGTTCTTCGGCTGCGAGGTCGCTCAGCGGCGCGGAAAGCTCCTGAAGCTCACCACACAAGGGGCACGACTCGCCGAGCTGGCGCGCACACAGCTTCGGTCGCTCCAAGATTTCAAAGCGGAGTGCGTCTCCGAGCGCATCGACTACACCATCGCCGCGGGCGACAGCGTGATCCACTGGCTCGTCATTCCCCGTATCGGCACGCTGATGGGAGAAACACCGGGTATTCGATTCGCCACGACCAATGTTCGCACCAACGAAGTCGTCCAGCAGCTCAGCGACGGCCGCGCCGACTTCGGCATCGTCCGCAAAGACGCCATTCCCTCCGGGCTGAAGACTGCGCCGCTCGGCCTGCTCAATTACATCGCCGCCGTTCCCGTTGCTCTGTGCAGCTCTAAAAAGCCGCCAACACTCAAAAACGTTCTGTCGACGCTCCCCATAGCCGCGCAGACCACTGACGGCCAGTTCACGCAACGCCTCCGTGACATCGCCGCGACCTTCGACCTCGAACTGAGTCCGGCCCTAGCCTGCCAGTCATTCCCCCAAACCCTCGTGGCGGTTCGCTCCGGCGCATTTGCTGCAATTCTCCCGGAAATCGCCCTCCAGGATTTCGATGAAGAGAAAATTTTACGTGTGAAAGGCGATGAGCTCGCCACGCTCCATCGCCCGCTCGCGCTCGCTTGGAATCCCCGCGCAGTCCGCGTCCGCCCGAATTTTTCCAAGGTAGTGGATCAACTTCGGGTGGCCTTTGTCCTGTAGCGCCGTCGCTCCGAACAACCGCCCCTTCCCGCAACGGCCAAGCGATCTTCGACCGTCACAAACAAATTGGTGGGTCGCCGGCCCATGGCTTGACTCTGTTTCAAATGGGATTATTTCTGTTTCATATGAGTACGGCTGTTCTATCCGCCACCGACCCGCTTTCCCTCCATCACGCCATCCTGCCGGGCGCGAAGGTCGGAGCGTTGGGTAAGATAGCCAAGATCCTCCACATGAAGGAAGAGGAGCTCGCGCTTCTATGCGGCCTGTCGCGCTCCACATTTCATCGCCGCCGCCAGGATCGCAAAAAGCTCTCTCCGGCCGAAACCGATGCCCTTTTCCGTTACTCCGAGCTTTTCAAACATGCTGTCGATGTCCTCGAAGACGAAGAGGAAGCCCGCGAGTGGCTTCGCAGCTCTCAATATGGGCTGGGCGGCCGTATCCCGCTGGAGCTCGCGCGCAGCACTCCCGGCTTTAATGAAGTGCAAAAACTCCTGACCCGCATCGACCATGGCGTCTACGCCTGAGCCCTCGGCGTTCCGCATCGATAAAGCCAAGTGGGAAAAGGATTCGTTCTCCGGCCAGGGGGCAGCGTTGGAGGGCGGGCGATGGAACCCGGCCGGCGTGAGCGTCATCTACGCGAGCCGTCACCTCGCGATGGCCGCCATGGAGAAGCTCGTGCATCTCAAGCCCGGCGCCGGCTCTAAAATTCGCTACGTGGTTTTCCGCATTCACTTCAACGATACCGCCGTGGAGACGATTCCGGTCAGGCAGCTTCCCGACGGTTGGGACGCAAAGCCCGTATGCGCTGGCACTCAAAAGATCGGTGCCGAGTGGTTCGCGAGCCGACGCACCGCGATTCTCCAAGTGCCGAGCGCGATCATTCCGAGTGAGTGGAACTTCGTGTTGAATCCGCTGCACCCCGACTTCGCGAAAATCGCCATCGAGCCGGCGACGCCGTTCGCCTTCGATCCGCGATTGCTAGCGCCGCCTATTTGATTTCACGAAGATCGGGCATCCTACGCGCACATCTCCGCGCGCAAAATCGGTGATCAGACTGTTTCGCCTGAATTTTGTCTCCGTCACCGCAATGTCCATAGCGCGAAACAACGTTGCACCGAGGCATGCCTTCCGCTGACTCCCACTCCTCGCCGTCCGGCGGTTCAATACAGCGCATGCACCTCTCCCTGCCCCACGGCTACGCTCGCATCAAGCGCGTGAGCGATTTCCACGAACTGCTCTCCACCCCGTTAACCGACGGCGTCAACGCCGTGTGTTGGGAGCGCCGGTTACCTGACGGTTTCGACGAAGTTGTCCGCCTTCTCGACGACCTAAACGAAGGCATCACCTCCCTCGACGAAGAGCGGCTCACGCGCCTTCCCGTCAGTGCTGCCGGCCGGGAGGCCATCGACTTCATGCTCGCCGATTTGCGCCAGCTCCGTGACAGCGGCCTTTCTCCCGAGCTCAACTGCATTCTTGCGTATCCCCGCGATGAAGAGCCCTCGGCGGTGCCCACCGATGTGTATTCGTTTCATGCCGACAGCGCTCCGGTTGAGACAGATACCTGGCTCTGCACCTACC
>CAMLSH010000212.1 GCA_946482625.1 uncultured Opitutaceae bacterium | reverse complement strand
CCACTCGCCGCTTTGGAGGGAAACTGATCGGCGAGCACGTCGAGTTCCCGCAACGACGCCGGAGCCAGCTCCCGCGCGGGACATTCATGCACCGCCACGATCAGCTGGACCGCCTCGCCTTCGATGACCAGATCGTACGACCGGCTGTCCGGAGGCAGCAGCGGAAACATGCTGCTCGTCTCCACTTTCACAGTACGCGACATCAGCGGATGCTGCACGCCCCCGCTGCGCCGTTCCAGCGTGCGCATGAAACCCATCATGATTGCCCGCGCGATCTCCGCCAGAAAGTACCGGTGCTCCACCTCGCTCGTCGCCTTGCGATCGAGCGCCTTTCCGAAAAGCGAGGTCAAGGTCGTCGCCTTCACCGCCACCATCACGTCGAGCCACGCATTGTCGTTGCCCAGCAGCAACCCGCCCCAGGCGCAGTAATCGCACGACTTCAGGCTGAGCGGCTCTGCCCCGTTGCGCACCTTCGCCGCCTCGAGCACCAGCCTCATCTCCATCAAGGTCGCCGAGAGCAAAAAGCGGATCTCCTGATTCGAAAAATCCGTGGGCTTGATCTCTTTCCGCTCCGTCGCGACCGGCGCGTTTTTCGCCACCGCCATCGGAGCGTCGGCCCCCTTTTGTTTCACGCTGATCTCCCCCAGCAACTGGCTGCGCTGCTCGTGAACTTCAAACGCGTCCGCCTTTTTCTGCAGCTCGCGTTGATAATCGAGCGTGCGGCGCGCCACGCGCAGGCGGGCCTGCAGCTCGGCGACGTTGAACGGCTTTGAAATAAAATCGTCCGCTCCGACATCCAGCCCGGACGCCGCATCGACCCGGTCTTTTTTAGACGTCAGGAAAAGCACATAAGGCCGCACCTTCAGATTGGCCGCGCGCAGCTTCTTGCACACCGTCAGCCCGTCCATATCGGGCAGTATCCAGTCGAGTATGACCAACGGAGGTGCATCCGTCGCCAGCGCGACCTCGCAACCCTGCTGGGCGTCGGCGCAAATCACCGGCTCGAAGCCGGATTTCTCCAGCAGGAGCTTCATGATTTTCTGCGTCGACGGATCGTCGTCGATGACGAGGGCTTTCATCGCGTGGAGGTGGGGGATGGGGAAGCGCGCGGGGGCGCGAAGCGGGACAGCTAACCTCGTACCATCGGATGGCCGGCTGCTTTCTTGAGTAAAAACTGCGGTAAACGCCTCGCCTGCCGTCGGTTCACTCAGCCACGATCCAGCGTAACCGTCCGGCCCCGCCCGGAGCCTGCGCGAGTTTCGCCGCCAGCATGTCCAGCACCGGCGCGATCTCGCGATCGATCTGCCAGGGCGGATTGATCACCAATAATCCGCACCCTTTCAGCTTCAGCGGTGAGTCGTCTCCCGCGATCGTCAGCTCGGCGGCAAAACACGGCGGCGGCCGCAGGGCCTCCAGTTTTTCGAAAAACGCATCCACCCGCGCGCGCTCCGTCAACGGATACCACACCGCAAAGGTCGCTGCCGGCAGGCGCCGCAACCCCACCTCCAGCGCTTCGGCAATCTGCGCAAATTCATTCTGCGCCTCGAAGGGAGGATCTATCAGCACCAGCGCCCTCTTTTCCAACGGCGGCAACATAGCACGCACCGCCGTGTATCCGTCCATCGCATGCACCGTCACGCGGCGCTTGTGCGAAAACTCCTCCTTCAAGACTTCCGCCTCCTCCGGATGTTTTTCGCAGAGCGCCAGCCGGTCCTGCTCGCGCGCAACCGCCTCCACGATCCACGGCGACCCCGGATAGGAGCGAAGCGCCAGCGGCGGTTCCGCAGCTCCTCCGCGATCCACCGGATGTCCATCAAACGCCCGCACCACGCGCAGGTATTCAGCAATCGCGGCCGGCAGCTCCTGGCCCTTTTCCTCATGTCCCGATACGTCTGCCACATCGCCACCGCGCACCCCGCCCACATTCAGCAGCCGCCCGATCCCGTCCGGATGCTCCGGTTTGCGCGCCAGCGAATCGCCCCGCTCCGCCGCCGCGAGTTCGTAGCGCCCGCGCCCAGCATGCGTGTCGAGATAGAGAAATCCTTTCTCCTTCCACTGCATGCCGCGCGCCAGCTGGAGCAGCAGCACGTGCTTCATCACGTCCGCAAAATTGCCCGCGTGAAACTGATGCCGGTAATTCATCGCCGAATACTAGGCCGCGCCCGCTCCGCTCAGCGGATGA
This sequence comes from uncultured Opitutaceae bacterium, assembly GCA_946482625.1. Next base: position 4,667 of record CAMLSH010000212.1, on the reverse strand, counting down.
CCGGGACTTTCACGACCGTCTTGTGCAACAGCGCCGGCGACGTCACTGCGAGCGACGGCATGTGTCCGTCCACCGGGAAAAACACCGCCGCCTCGCCCGCACCCAGCCGCAGCACCGAAGCGGCGCCAAACATCTGGTATTTGATCAAGTCCTTCGCCGGCGTGAAGTCCTCGCCGAGCGTGAGTTTAGCCACGTCCGCAACCTCCATGAGCTCCTCGCCGCTCACGATCACCTGCACGTCGATGTATGCACGGTGCGACTCGAAAAAGCCCATGTCGCGCGGCTTCGTCAGGTACGCCTGTTCAAGGGCAAAGGCGCCGCCAGCGAGTTCCACCCGCTCCGTCTTGCCCGCCTCCACCGCGAGGATACGCGCGCGCACCGCGCTGTCCGGGGCGAACACGCTGTCGAGATACGCGAACGCCGGTTGAAAATGAGCCGCGTGCGCGAGCTGCGCACGGACTGTTGCGATGGAGCCAAAAAGAGCCATGCGCGGACAACAGCCGCCGCACTCCCCGCACGCAAGCCCGCGCCGCTGCCCTCCCCGTCCCTCCCCGCGCCCGCACTCCGCGCTCTACTTTTCCGCACGACCGGCTCCTGATATCCACCGTGCTCACGCGCATTCTTTCCGATCTCCACTTCGACGACGCCGCCAGCCAGGTTCGCTCCCTCGCCATGCTCCGCCCGTTGCTCGACGGCGCTGACCGCATCATCGTCAACGGCGACGCCCTTGACTCCCAGATCGTCGCAAATGGCCCCGAGTTGATCGCCGAGACCAAGGCGTTTTTCGCCACGCACGCCCGTGAGACGCTTTTCATCGCCGGCAACCACGACCCCGACATCTCGCCCATCAACGAACTCCTCCTCGCCGATGGCCAGATCTGGCTCACCCACGGAGATGTGTTTTTTGAATACCTCGCACCGTGGAGCCCGAATCTTCCCGAATATCGCCGCCGCATCCACGCGCTCCGCGATCCGCTTCCGCCCGGCGCTTGGGACCAACTCGAAACCCGCTACCGGATCCTTCGCGCGATCAGCGTCGGTCTGCCGCCCGAACACGATCCCGCCGACCGCAGCCTCACTCATCAGCTCGCCCGTCTCTTTCGCCTCTTCGCGCACCCACGCCGTCCGCTCTCGATGATTCACACGTGGCTTACGTCGCCCCGCGTGGCCGCGCAAATGGCCGCGAAACACCACCCGACCGCCCGCTTCGTCATCTTCGGCCACATCCATCACCCGGGCGTCTGGACCAAACATCGACCGCGCGTGGTCATCAATACCGGCTCTTTCACACCGCCACGTGGCGCATTGATGGTCGAGTTCGACGAAAAAAATCTCCGCGTCCTCCGCATCGACCGCCGCCGCGATTCGTTTCAACCCGGCGCGATCGTCGCCGAGTTTCCGCTGGCCCCTGCGACCGCCTCCGCCTAAACCGCCGCCATGAGTATCGAGTTCGGTTGGTGGTCTAAAGACGACGAAGGCAAATATCAGATCAACGTCCGCATCCACGGCGGCAACGTCGAGTGGACGCGCAAAAACGGCCACTGGCAGTCCTGGGACAAATACCCGCCAAACGAAGACGATTGGGATAAACTCATGGGCGAAGCCGCCCGCCGCGTTCCCCGCCGTCTAATTTCCCCGAAGCAATACGACGCGATCAAAGCCCTCCGCGACAGCTTCTCCGGCAACCACACCACGCCGAAAAAAGGCCACCAGATTAAAGAGTAGCCGTCCTCCGATGGAGGCGCGACGTCCTCGTCGCGCATAACCGTCGACACGCCTTCCGCCCAGACTCCGCTACCCGCTCCGCCCTACTCGCGACTTTCCGAAACCACCTGCGCCCAGATAAACCGAAACGCCCGCGAAAACGCCTCCGGCCTCTCAACGATCGCTCGCGTCACGTCCTCCACGCGCCACCAGTCGCCGCGCTCGATCTCCGCTGGATGCAGCAAAAACGGCCCCGCCGACTCCATCAGGTAAACGCGCGTAAATTCCCAACCCGTATCCGCGCACGCACTCACGCGCAGCATCTCCGTCAGTACATCCGGACCGCTCACGCGCAGCCCGATCTCCTCGCCCAATTCCCGCACCGCCGCTGCCGGATAATCTTCCCCCGCGTCCAGATGTCCTGAGCACGACGAGTCCCAGCACCCCGGCGCCGTGTCCTTTGCCAGCGACCGCTTCTGCAAAAATACCCGCCGCCCGCTAAACGCGTTTCCCGCCGTCTCCGCGTAGTCGCAGCGCCCGTAGCCGGGCTCCTGAGAGCGTGCCCCCTCGACCTCGCCCGCACTTTTACCGCCCGCTCTCGACTCCACTTTAGCCTCCAACTCCGTCCCTACGGCTCGCTCATCCACCGGCGCGAACACCCACACATGCACAGCCCGGTGCCACAGCCCCTTCGCATGCACCTCGCGCCGCGTCGCCTGTCCGATCACGACGTCGTTCCCATCGACCACGTCGAACACTTCGTCCCCGCGCTGCGCCGGCCCCTTCTGATCACCAAACCCGTGTGTCTGCTGACGCGGTTCGCCTGTTTGCATGTTTGTCTTGTCGCTCGGTTGAAAAACGTGCCCCTTCGTGGGCCAAAACCGCCCGCCGCACCATGCCAAAAATTGACGTCAACAAGGTCGCCGAAATCCTCAAAAACAACGAGGTCGATCCCAAGCTCCTCCGCCAGATCGTCGAGGAGATGAACCTCCTCACCCAAGCCGAGGCCAATGAGGAGAAACCGCCCGCGATCAAAAAGCAGTGGGCCATCCTGATTTCCGACCCCGATGGCAAACTTCCTGAACACGACTTCGTCGGCTGGGTCATGCAAATCCCCGAAGACGACAGCGTCGCCACCACGCAAGATCGCATCTTCAAAGGCGTCTACGAGTACAACGCCACCCGCAAAGGCCGCCTCAACCCCGCGAAGACCGTCGGCGAAGCCCTCGAGTACATCCCCGCGAAACACTTCAAAGAGGCCGATCTCTGGATCAAAACCAAGACTCCCGTCCTCATGCTCCGCACTGACAACGAGGTCCCCAAGGACGAATCCCACGGCAACCGCGGCCGTAAATCCTCCTAACGCTCCGACTCCGATGGAGGCGCGACGCCCTCGTCGCGCTTCCCGCCAAGCGCTGCACCAACAATGAGCACTGAGACTGCCTGCCTGTTGTTTGGAAGCTGCGCATCCTTCTTTTGGATCAGCGGCCTGAGAAAAGGCGTGATGCTCGGAAGGTCCGGCTGGATTCGCCGGGAAGACGACACCTTCCTTTTTTGGGTTCACGCCCTCTTCGGCGGTTCCGTGGCGTTAGGTCTGATAGTCATGCCTTTGTTGGCGTGGTTGGGACTGAGAGAATGAAAGCATGAAACGCTTACAAAGATCACCTACCAAGCTCTCGGGTTTGTACGCGATTTTGGCGCTGCCGTTGACCGCCGTCATCTTTCTCAACTCGGCCTGTAAACCCTCCGCCTCGTCGTCCGACGCCTCTCTCTTATCATCCGCCGCGTCATCGCCCGCCCACTACACCTACGCCGTCGTCGCCACCTACCCCCACGACCCACAGGCCTTCACCCAAGGCCTCGTTTTCCTCGGCAACAACCTCCTCCTCGAAGGCACCGGACAGGTCGGCAAATCCTCCCTTCGCCGTGTCGAACTCACCACCGGCAACGTCCTCAAGCGCGTCAACCTCCCCGCCCCCTACTTCGGCGAAGGCATCACCGTCCTCGGCGACCGCATCTATCAGCTCACCTGGCAGCACAAAAAAGGATTCATCTACGACCTCGCGACGCTCTCGCCCATTCGCGACTTCGCCTACACCGGCGAAGGCTGGGGCCTCACCACCGACGGCCGCTCACTGATCCTCAGCGACGGCACCGCCACGATCCGTTTCCTCAACCCCGAAACCTTCGCCGTCACCCGCACGATCGACGTCACCCTCGAAGGACGCTCCATCCCGCGCCTCAACGAACTCGAATTCGTCGAAGGTGAAATCGTCGCCAACATCTGGCAGACCCATTCCATCGTCCGTATCAACCCGTCCACCGGTCACGTCACTGCGGTGATCGATCTCACGGGAATTCTACCCGCCGCCGACCGCACGCCCGACACCGACGTCCTCAACGGCATCGCCTACGACCCCGCCACGAAACGTCTCTTCGTCACCGGCAAAAACTGGCCCCGTCTCTTCGAAATCAAACTCCACCCCAAACCATAACCCTTCCACGCACCCCGTAGGGCCTCACCTCGCGTGAGGCCGGATCGACCTCCTTCAGCCCGCAGGTTTTGCGTCTTCGGCGCCTTTTGTGGCCCACCGCCCTCCGTCACCTTCCTTCGCTTCCTCCTTTCCCTCTTCTCCTCCCTTCCTAGCTCCGTGAACTCAGTGCCGGCGCTCCGTGTCCTCTGTGACCCGCTGCATTCCTCCGCTTTCCCGCCTTCCTGATTTCCACATTCATCCCTCTTTCATCGCTTCCTTCACTCTTCACCCTTCTCCCTTCACTTTTCCTCCGCTCCCGTGCCCACGCCCGCCATTCTCCTCTACGCCGACTCCTCCCACAACGCCGACGCCCTCTACTTCGGCCGCGTCCACGTACCCGATCCCTTCATCGCCATCGGTCACAACAAAAAGAAAATCGCCGTCATCAACGCCCTCGAATTCGGCCGCGTTAAAAAAGACTCCGCCTTC
>CAMLSH010000211.1 GCA_946482625.1 uncultured Opitutaceae bacterium | reverse complement strand
GTGATCGTCATATCCCACGTGTCGATGACCTCGGCTTTGAACTCCATGCCTTCCTGGAGGCCGGTGCGGTAAAGATCGAGCGTCCACTCGGTGGGTTTCTCCACGCCGAAGTACATGAGATAATAGTGACCGGACTTCGCGGCGATGCGCGGATCCTGCCACTGGTCGTGCGGCTCAAGCCCCTCGCCTGGTGCTTCGTCGAGGATCTTCTTGAGGAACGCGAGGCGAGGCGCGCTGGTGCCTTTTAGTTCGCCGCCTTGGGCGAGCCAGACGACCTGACGCTCGTCCTCGAAAAACTCGCTGTGCCCGCCGTAGGTGCCCGCGACGGTGCAGTTCCAGAAGCGGTGAACCATCTCCTGTCCGGTGAGTTGAGCCCAGCGGAGACCGTGGCTGCCCTCGTATTTGAGTTCATCGTACACGATGGGCTTGCGGTAGACGTCGCGGTAGAGCTCGGCGCGGCCGGCCTCCTCGGTGGCCATGCCGTTTTGCATGCTCACGTGAGTGACCCAGGGCTGATTGTGGTTGTAGATGAGTTTGCCGTTGTGGATCGAGCGGAGGTGGTTGAACGGGTCGGCTTTTTGGATGACTTGGAAGTAACGGTCCCAGTCGGATTCGGTCTTGGTGCGGAGGAAGTCGTATTCATTTCCCACCGACCACCAGATGTTCCGATAAGCGGCGAGTCGGGCTACGACGTAGCGGAGGTAGAAATCGTCGGTCTTCGCATCCATCGTTTCGAAGCCCCACTCCTCGTCGTCATCGTACGGATGAAAGAGGATCAGATCACACTCGATGCCGAGTGCCGCGAGATCGGCGACGCGCTTTTCGAGGTGTTGAAAGAACTCGGGGTTGAAGCGCGTGAAATCCCAGTCGCGCGGGGCTTTGCCTTGAAACGGGAAACGCTCGACCGGCATGAACTTCACCCCGTGAGCCTGCGGAAACACGGCCATGCGGACTTTGTTGAAAGGAGACGCAGCGAGAGTCTTGAGCGTGAGCTCTTCCATTTCCTTCGGGCGATGCGTCCACGAATACATCGTGGTGCCGATCGGCTTGTAGGGCGTGCCGTCGGCGTAGGCGAAGTGGTAGGTGTTGCGCACGCGGACCGGGCCGTGGTTTTTGCCGGTGGCGGGCGTGACGGTGAAGATCCCGCTCTTGTCGGCGAGGGGCCAGCGGTTGCTCTTGGTTTCGTAGCGCCACTCGCCGGGTTTATCCGGCATGAAGCGAACGCGATAGACGCCGTTGCCATCGTAGAAACCGGTGACCTCGATCGTGCGCACGCCGTCCGTGAAATTCGCGGTGAGACGGACGTCGACGAACGGGTTGCCCTCGCTCGGCCCCTTGAGCGCGACTTCGAAAATGCCCCATTGTTCGACAGTCGTCTGCACGGCAGCGAGCAACAAGGTGGCGGGCGCGGCGAACAAGGTCAGGACAGCGGCAAAAAAGCCGAGGCGGAGACGAAGGAGGCGGGAGGTTTTCATTGGGAAAAGGCGGGGGCTTGCGGGAGTGATGCGCGCAACAGTTCAGGGTAGCCGGAACCAGATTACGGAAGCCTTACCGGCGGGCGTGGAAAGATCCCTACCGACGTTCACCGCACCCGTGACGAGGTCGACTGCGACAGGCGTGAGCGCAGCAGCATCGGCAGCAGCGGAAGCGTTTCGGGAAAGGCGGAGACTGCCTCCTTTTGGGAGATAAACGATACGCTCGCCGCGCTCGCCAGAGAGCACAACCGCGTCGGAGGGCGCATCGACACCGGCGGCGGCCGACGTGGATGGCACACAACGCGCGAGCGCGGCAAGGAACGCGGGGTCGGTCTGCGGCGGAAGCTCCGGGAACGAGCCGCCGGCAAACGCGAAAGCCCAGCCATCGGCTTCGTTGAGCTCGGCAATCACGGCCTTATCGGGAAATTTTGTGCGGTATTCACGTACCATGGACGCTATGGACGCCGCGCTCGGGCGGCCCCCTTTCCAACTCCGCAGATACTGGCGAGGAGCGAGACTTTCGCCGCCTTTCGGGGCAAACTCGTCGTCACGGTCCGTGCGAAACCAGTATTTCAGGTCGATCACGGAGATCAGTTGAGCGCGCGCATGATCGGCAAGAATCGCGTCCTGCACGTCTTTCGTGGCGCTGAGCGCTAGCAACGGACGTTTGCCGGTTTCGCGCATCCACTCTCCGGCGACATCGAGCCAGAACTGCATGAAGTGAAGCGGGCCGGTATACTCTTCGCTCAGCGTATGAATGACATTGGGCTGATCGGCGAGGGCGGCCAGGCACTGGCGGATGTAGGCACGATAGAGCGGCGCGCGAACCGGATGCGTGACGTCGTAGAACTCGTCCGCGAGTTTGATCGTGTCGCCGGTAAAAGGCGGCGGCTCGGTGAAGCCGGTGTTGTTGATGTTGTTCACCGGACGCCACGGGCTATCGACCCAGTGGGCGCCGGATTCGATGATGTTGTGCTGGAAAAACATTTCGTTGATCAGCACGAGCCCCTTGGTGCGACCAAGCGCGGCAAAGGTTTTGAGGCGGTCAAAATACCAAGGGTTGTAACGCGTGAGATCGTAGCGACTGAGACGATCCCACGCCTCGCCTTGACCGCTGCGTACAAACGGCTGTTCGAAAAACGGCGGCCACACATCGGCGTCCGGCCGCTTGTTCATCTGATGATCGTCCCGGCGGCGCTCGTACCAAAGCCCGTAGTGATGGCGCATCGCAACCTGGCCGGACGCACGCATCTTGTCGGTCAGTTCGTCGAGATCGTCCGTAAGCCCGCGGCCACTACGACCGGGAGCGAAACGCGTCAGGCTCGGGCCGGTTTCGGCTGCGCGAGCGGGATCGAGCCGTCCGCGCCACCAAGCGACTCCCGTCTGCCGACCGATGAGGAGGGTATCTCCGGACACCAGACGTCCATTTTTGAGCGAAAGCGGCGCGCCCGCGGATGAAGCACGGAGCGACTCGGCGCGAGCGGCGAGCCGGCTGGCAAGATCGGGCACGACTTCTTCGAGTGGGCGCGCAGGCGACGGGCGAGCAGCGGCGAGCGCGTGCTCAAATGGCTCAAGCGTTTTGAGCGCCGCCTCGCCGAGACGTTCCGCCAGTTGGGCGCGATAGAGGCTCGACGGACTGGCGAACTCGCTGGTCTTACTCCACGCGCCATCCCCTGCAAACAGACCCCACACACCCACCGCCCAGTTGTTCGCGCCGGGCGGCGTGCGCACGACGAAGCGACCCGCGCTGGCCTCCCAGATCACGGAGTTGGCGGCGGCCCAGCCCGCGCCTTGGTTGTAGCTTTCGAGATTATCGAGCCGGAGTTCGCCGCCATCGATGTGAACGTTATCGAACAACACGCCTGACGCCCAGACGCCGATACCGCCGCTGAAACCGCCGGAGCGTTCCGCGTGGCATTCGACGAACGCGTTGGGGCCGGCGGCGAGATAGCCGACCGTGAAGTCGTTTAGACCATCTTCGGCACGGCAGCGCAGGAAAAGCGTGCGCTGCCCGCTCGTGTGAAACGTGAGCCGGCGGTATCCGCCAACCTCCGACACAGGCGCGAGCGAAGTGCAGTCCTGCACGGTCACCCGGCTTGCGCTTTCGGAAACGTAGACGGCGGAACCGGCGAAGTGCACAAACGTCACAGCGCGCACCCACCCATCGCGAACGGCGTCGAGACGGATGCCTTCCCATGCATGCTGTTCGTCGAAGGGATTGGCGGAATCAAACGTCGATTCGCAACGGAGATTTTCCACGCCGACGTTTTCGATCCGGCCCGGCCAGACGATCGGCGTGATGGTCGCACCGCCAAGCGCTTTCTCCGACGACGTCGTCAGCGGCGCATCGAGCGCGATCTCGCTGCCCTTGAGAGCAGTGACCGCCCGCTCCCACGAAATATTTTGCTGGCCGGGCTTCCATTGAAACGGCGTACGCGCCGGGGCGACGTGCATGCCGAGCCGCTCGATCCACGCCTTGGGACTCGGGCGCTCGATGACAACGCGGTCGCCCACGCGCAGGTCGCCCGCCTCGTTCAAGTGAAGCCGGCTGGCGCCGACTGGCACATACTGGTCGGTCGATAAAAAGATCGGACCGGAGGCCGCGCGGTCGTTTTTCCCCGCGATGGAAACAAGCGCAGTGCGATCATGACCGGTCGCAACCAGCGTCGTACCGCCCGCACCCGCGCCGGCTCCGCGCAAAACCACGCCACTCGCCGCGATCCGGAGCCGGCCGGCGAGTTCGTAGCGTCCCGGCGCAAGCTCAACTGCGCCGCGAAACCCGGAGGCGTCGGGCGCAAGCGACGAAACATAATCCAGGGCCATCTGGATACGCGCGCTATCGTCGCCTTCCGCCGGCGTCACACGAACGCGGGCAGGGACGAACGGTACCGCCACGCCGCCGCCGCGATAACCGGCTCCAGAGAAATCCGGCACGCGGTCGCCTCGCGCATAGACTTCGTAGACGAGCGTACCGTCTTTGGCCGGCTTGACGGGCGGAGCGACCTGGACCGCCCGGCCCGCCACGACGGTCGCGACGAAAAGCAGCGCCGGGAGTAGAGAGCGGGACAATCTGGATACGCAGCGCATGAGTTCAGGACTTTTCGGGTAGACACGCGGTGAGCGGCGCGAGCGTTTCGCCCCGGGCGATTTCCTGCCCATCCACGAGCACGATCAGGCCTTTGCCGCGATTGTACCGTTTGCCGTCTTTGTCCCAGATGATTGTGAGCGCACGGTCGTGATAACGGACGTTATCGAGGCAGAACCAGCTCCATGAATTGGCAGGCAGCAGCGAGTGGATTTCGACGACATCATCCGCGCGCGGACGAAGGCCGACCAGACCTGTGATGAGCAGATCAGCGTAGGTAGAGTGGTTGTAATAACGGCTGCGCTCGTCGCGGCCTTTGAGCCACTGGCCGGTAAGCTCGTCCTGATATTCGCCGATGTACGGCAAGCCGTCGTAGCGATGGGCGCGCGTGTAATCGACAAACGCGTCAAAGAAGTCGCGCTTGGTCACGATCGCGGGCTCGGGCTGCGGATAGTCGCGGAGAACATTCGCGAGCGCCACGAGTGTCTGCGACGTCGCATAAGGCCAGATAGCGCCGTCCCACTCGCAGGTGCCGACACCGTGCGACCGGAAACGCGGATGACGCCGCTCGGCGGTCGTGATGCCGAACGGGGCGTTGAAACCTTCTGTATTCGAAAATTGGCGCCAGGCGGCTTCGTAGCCCGCGTTTTTCTCGGGTAATCCGAAATACCACGGGATGAAACCGATCGCCTCGCGCACATCGGCGAGCGGACCATCCTCAAGGCGGACTTTGAAGAACTCCGCGTCGGCATCCCACAATGAGGCGAGCGTGAGTTTGCGGAGTTCGGTGGCTTTGGCGTCGAACGTAGTCGCGATGTCGTCCTTCCCGGCAAGGCGGGCGATGGCGGCGAGCGCGCGGGCGTTGGCGAACATGTAGCTGTTGATCGTCGGGCGGATGTTTTTCTTGGTCCGCGAGCCGCTGATGGATTCCTCCATCGCGTCTCTGACGTCGTATTGCCAATACAGGCCGTCGGGGCGCTGTTTGCTTTTTTCCCACACGTCATAATCCGAAACCAGATCGTCGAGCAGGCCCGTGAGGACAGCGGTGTCACGCGTCACCATCCAGCGCTGGTAAAGCGCGTCCTGCAGCCAGCTTGAATAGAAACGCAGACGGGTCTGCGGCTTGCCTTGTTCCCCCCGGCGCAGCCAGTACTCGACGTAGCTGTCGATCGGCGCCTGATCGCGAAGCCAGCGCATCTCCATCAAGTGATGCCCCAGTCCGCTACTGACGGGGTTCGGACGCGTGAGAAACTCCGTGAAAACGAAATGCCCGCTTTCCGCCTTTCGCAGATGCTTTCGGAGCGACCACCAGCGATACCAGTAAATCTGCTCCACCTCAGGTTGAGAGCACTCGAAGAACGGTACCTGCGCCTGCAACCACTCCCACGATTGCGCGTTGGGAACGAGATTGGTGACGTTCTCGTTCTCCATCGTGTTGAAATACTCGATATGGTGCGCGAACGCCTCCGGCTTGAGTACCGACGGGCTGTCGACGCGGGCGGAGACAATGACAGGGAAAACAATCAGTGCTGCGACTAATCCGGAAAGGCGGCAAAAACGGGGCATCGATCGGGAATTTGAAGATTAAAAATTCAGTATTCGAGCCAGCGCTTCAGCGAAGAATCGATTGAAGGGCCAGGAGAGCACAGGGAAAGAAGAAGGGTTGAGGAAATTCACGCGGTTGCAGCCTGACGCACGCGCAGGGCAATGGCTGTGTGTTCCGCAAAAAAGTTGTCCGGGGAAAAGGGCCGGTGCTGCACACACCGGCCCTCACACCCAAAACGGAACGGCTTGCGCCAATCCGCTTGATTGCATCATCCGCGAACGACCGCACTACCCCAGCGCAGATCGTCCGGGTTTAGGATGCAAAATTCCAAAGAAGCCTGCCCGCCGCATTTCCCCGCCGTTGGCCGGGCGCGGACCGAAAAGTTCCGGAGCGCGACCGCATCAACATAGGAAAGACCCGCGGTACGCAGATGATCACACATGAGGACGAAGGCTGAAGGGTTGAAGGTTGAGCAGGATTCGAATTTATCGGCCGGGCTTTTCAACGCGCCCGATAACTATTTCATATGAAATATGGCGTTGACGAATGTATTTCATGAACTAACCTGTCAATGTTTTTGTTCCCACCCCGGCATATTCCACGCTTTCTTTCGCACCCCTCCCCTCGCATCCGCCCTCAATGAGCAAAAAATCCAAAGTCACGATCACCGACGTAGCCCGCGCCGCGGGCGTCGCCGTCGGCACCGTGTCGCGCGTTTTCAACAACCACTCCGACGTCAACCCCGACATCGCCA
>CAMLSH010000210.1 GCA_946482625.1 uncultured Opitutaceae bacterium | reverse complement strand
CCGCCCGGCGATCTACGCACCAAGCTCACCAACAGCCTCGTGAGCTCCATGGCCGAGTACACACCCGCGGACGCCGCCGCCCTCGCCGCCACGTTGCCCGCCGCTCAGCTTTCTCCCGCCGCCGTCAACAGCATCGCCGATCATTGGGGGCGCACCGATCCCGCGTCCGCGACCGCCTGGGCGCTCAAACTCGCCGATAAAAAAGCGCGCTCCACCGCGCTCGCTCTCACCGCCGAAAACTGGGGCCGCACCGATCCGCTGCGCGCCGGCGCGTATCTCTCCTCCCTGCCGTCCGGCCCCGATCGCGACCAGGCCCTCGGACAATTCATCAGCTCCTACGCCTTCAGCCATCCGCGCAAAGCCGCCGACTGGGTAAAGTCCATCGCAGATCCCCACCTTCGCGCCCAAGCGGTCGAGTCGGTTGACCGCTTCTGGAAAAAGCACGATCCTCAGGCCGCCGCCGCCTGGCTCGCCCAGATTGGCTCCGGAACCTGACAACCCGCCTCTCGTCGCCACTGTATCCAACCGCCCGGCACCATGTACCAACAACGGAAAATCGTGGTCGTCATGCCGGCCTACAACGCCGCCCGCACGCTGCGGCTCACCTACGACGCCGTCATGGCGACCGGCGTCGTGGACCATGTCATTCTCGTGGACGACGCCAGCAGCGACGAGACCGTCGCCCTCGCGCAGACGCTCCCGTCCACGGAGGTCATCGTACACTCCCGCAACCGTGGCTATGGCGGCAACCAGAAGACCTGCTACGCCGCCGCGCTCGCCGCCGGCGCCGACGTCGTCGTCATGGTGCACCCGGATTACCAATACACGCCTGCGCTCATCCCGGCGATGGCGTCGCTGATCGTCGACGGCGACTACGCCTGCGTGATCGGCAGCCGCATCCTCGGCGGCCAGGCGCTCAACGGCGGCATGCCGCTCTGGAAATACGTTGCCAACCGCGCGCTCACCTTCGCCGAAAACCTGCTGTTCGACGCAAAACTGTCCGAGTACCACACCGGTTACCGCGCCTTCTCCCGTGAGCTGCTCGAAAGCATCTCGTGGCAGAAAAACTCCGACGACTTTGTCTTCGATAACCAGATGCTCGCCCAGATCCTCTGGCACCGTTACCTCATCGCCGAGATCAGCTGCCCCACGCGCTACTTCGCCGACGCCTCCTCAATCAATTTTCGTCGCAGTCTCCACTACGGTCTCGGCTGCCTGGCGACCGCCCTTTCGTTCCGCCTCGCGCGGCTCGGCCTCCGCACCTCGGCGCGTTTTCCCGCGCCAGCAATCGATACGAGCACGAACGGAAAACGGCGTTCGCGCTCGGCTTACATCCCCACGCCCTGAATACACTTCGCCGGCTCAAATGGTAGGGCGAGGCGTCCCGCCGAGCCGCGGCTCACCGGGACGGTTCGCCCTACCCCTCCGATCACGGGCGCACCAGATCGTCGGCAACGAAGACGCGGTAATCCTTGATGCGCCCCGACAGAGCCGCCTCACCTTGCCGCGGTACATAGCGGAAGCCCGCCACCGTGCGACTCTGTCCAAGATCGAGAATCAGCCGGTGAGGATGAGCGGGTTGCGCCGCGCCCCATTCCGTGTGCCAGAAGTTGGCCGTCTGCCCGTCGATCGCGTTCTCGGCCGTGCCGTCTTCGCGTTCGCGCTCCTCGCTGTCCACGTACGCGACTGTCCAGCCTTCGCTGCTCAGCGGCTGACCGGCCGCATCGAGCAGCGTGAGTTCCGCGATCGCGGCGAACGGTTTCCCATCATGGGCATTCACTGCCTCGATACAGAAGAAGCGTCCCTTGACCGGCGCGGCCAGCTGAACCGTCTGCATATCCGTGCCTGGCGAAAAACTTCCCGCCTGCGCCGGTTTGCCGAAATCGGCCTTCAGCTGCACGTCGCGCCGCTTCCCGCGGGCGAAGTCGAGCTTGGGGCGCAGTTGATTCAAGATCGGCTCCTCCAGCGCCGCGACGACCGGCGTCTCCGGCCCGAGGAAATCCAGAACCACGATGTCGTTCTTGCCCGGTTTCAGCCAGACCCCCGGCACGTACATGGTCTGTTGCGGGCCGATATTCCAATACCGACCGAGGTTGTGACCGTTCACCCAGACATAACCTTTGCCCCACGGGCGCATGTCCAGGAAGCAGTCGCCCGGTTTATCGATCGTCACCGTCGCCTGCCAGAACGCCGGCTCGGCAACCGCGGGCGCGGAGTCCTTCGACTCCTTAAACGTCAACGCGCCCAGCATCTCCGTATTCAGCGGCAGACGGAAAATCTCCCAGCCGCTCAATTCGACCGGGCTTTTTCCCGCGGCGGCGACGGTCACCGGGCCGTGAATACCTTTCCGGTCGTGTACCTCGACGCCGAAGTTCACGCGCCCCATCGCATCCACGAGGATATCCAACGTCGCCGGCTGCGAACGCTCCGGCAGCTCTACGCGGAAGTTACGCGAGCGCCGGTCGGTGAAACCGATGCGCTTGCCGTCGAGAAACACCTGCCCGACGTCATGAATCGCCGCGGCCTCCAACACGGCCGCCGGGCCCGCGGGCAACGTCGTCCGATAGAGAATGTACCCGAAGTCCTGGTCGTACTTTTCCATCGTGCGCGGACGTTCGTCGCGCAGCGGCGTTGGCAGATTCGCAAAAAGTTTCGCCATGCGCGCGGCGCGCACCGGCGCGATCTGAATCACCGGATTTTTCGCGGGCGGCTCGGGAAGCGTCTCCCCCGGCAGCAAATATTTGCTCAACAGCGCGCGCGATTCCTCGAACTTCGGAGTCGCCCAGCCCGCCTCGCTGATCGGCGCGTCGTAGTCGTAGCTCGACGTATCGGGTTTGAACGGCCGGTCGGCGCCCGAATAGAAGCCAAACGTCGTGCCGCCATGCGCCATGTAGATGCTGAACGACGCGCCCACTTTCAGCATGTAGCCGAGGTCCTTCAGGTAACGAGCGGTGTTGCCGGTGTGATGCGGCGCGCCCCAGGTATCGAACCAGCCCGGGTAAAACTCGCCGCACATCAGCGGCCCCTTGGGCAAAATCTCGCGGAGCGCCTTAAACCCGCCTTCCGGGTCGGAACCGAAATTCACCACCGGAAACAGATCGCCCCGGTAGCCGTCCTTGAGGTGCTGCTTCGGATTGCACGCGAACAGCGGCACATCGAAGCCGGCGTCGAGCAGGGCCTGGCGCAGTTCGCCCATGTACTCCGCATCCTTGCCGTAGAAGCCGTATTCATTTTCCACCTGCACCATCAGGATCGGACCGCCGCGCGTGACCTGCAGATCTCCGAGAACGCGGCCAACCTCCTTCAAGTAACGCTTGGCGGGTTCGACGTAGCGCGCATCCCGCGTGCGCAGCTTGATGTCATCGTGCTTCAGCAGCCACCACGGGAATCCGCCCATTTCCCACTCGGCACACGCGTACGGACCCGGTCGTAGAATCACCCAAAGCCCCTCCGCCTGCGCGGCCCGGCAAAACTCGGCGACATCCGCCTGGCCGGACCAGTTGTACTCGCCCGGACGTGGCTCGTGCATGTTCCAGAACAGGTACGCGCAAACCGTGTTGAGCCCCATCGCCTTCACCATGCGCAGGCGGTGCTGCCAGTATTCCTTCGGCACGCGGGCGGCATGCAACTCGCCACAGCGTATCTGAAAACGGTTTCCATCCAGTAGGAAGTCGTCCGCACCGATCTCGAACCGATGCTTGGCCTGCCCCGCGGGCTGCGCCGCTTCGCCTCGTCCATCCGGGAGGCCAACTGTGAGCGAGAGAAGAGCGAACATGCGGAGCGATGACAGGAGGGATGATTTTTTCACACGTAGCGGGGGGTTGAGGAAAGGCGGCGGTTCAGCGCTTGTTGCGAAGCATCGAGCCAGCGCAGGCAAGGCGGAAACCGGGATGCGAGAAGGGGTGGTTCGACCGGATAACGTAACACGCTCCGGATGGCATTTGAATCACTCGAACGGGTGGTCTCGTCGAGGGCGGCGCGCAGCCTTCTGACGAACGCGGCGCTATTTCAGATGCACGATCCCGTGGCGAATCGCCTCGACCGCGGCTCCCGTGCGATCCCGCACGCGCAACTTCGCAAAAAGGGTTTTCAGATGCGATTTCACGGTGTCCTCGGAGATGCCGAGGCTCGACGCGATTTCCTTGTTGCTGCGGCCCTTGATCAGCGAGGCGAGCACGTCGCGTTCGCGCTCCGTCAGCTGCTCCCGCTTGGCCCGCTCCGTCAGCCGCTCCGCCACCTGCGGCGGCAGCGACGCGTCGCCTTGGTACACCGCGCGGATCGTGCCCGCGATGTCCTCGATCGACATGTCTTTCAAGAGATAGGATCTCGCGCCCGACTGGATGGCGCGGTGGATATCTTCGTCGAGATCGTAGGTCGAAAGCACGATCACGCGCGCGTCGGGAAACTTTTTGCGCAGCACGAGCGTGGCCTCGACCCCGCCCATCCCGGGCATGCGTAAATCCATCAACACTATGTCGGGCCGGACATCTTCGTAGACTTCGATGGCCTCCTCGCCGTCCGACGCTTCGGCCACCACGTCCATGCCGGGCTGGCTGTTGATGAGAGCGACGAGGCCGATGCGCATCGGCGGATGGTCGTCAACGACCAGTACGCGAATGATCATTCCAGGTTCGGGCTGTGCCATGGTGGGCGCAGTGAAGTCAGGTCCATTGCTCATCGCGAGAGTGAACGGAAAAAGATCATTCGGGCGTTTAGAATGCGCCTGACTGTAACACGTGTACCGACGGCCCGCCTCTCCCCCATTCGAGGGAAATAGCGCCTCCCTCCGATTAAACGGAGACGACCACCGTGATGTGCGTGCCCTGTCCCGGCGCGCTTGCGACTTCGATCGTTCCGTCGAGCAGTTCCACGCGCTCCTTCATGCCGACGAGGCCGAAACCACGTCGTCTCCCGGCGGGCTGGGTCCCCGCCACAAAGCCAACGCCATCGTCCGTCACGTCGAGCCGAACCGTCCGGGCGCTAAATTGGAGCGTCACCTCGATACAGGCCGGGTTGGCGTGCTTGCAGGCGTTGGTGATCGCTTCCTGTCCGATGCGCAGGAGGTTGTTTTCCACGACCGGGGGCAAGCGATGCCGCGGTCCCTCAACCCGCATATGCGACGCCACGCCGGTGCCTTCGGTTAGCTGCTGCAAAATATCCTCCAAGGCCTCGCCGAGATCGCCCTTTTCCAACACCTGCGAACGCATGTTCCAGATCGATTCGCGCGCTTCGGCGAGCGCCTCGCGCGCCAGTTTGTGCGCGGTGGCTAGATGATTTTTCGCCCCCGCGCTGAACTCCGCCGCGTGCGTGCGGGCGAGCTCCAGTTGCACGGAGATCGCGCCCAGGCTTTGCGCCAGCGTGTCGTGGATCTCACGAGCGACTCGGTTGCGCTCGTTCAAAATCGCCGCGAACTCAGCCTCCGCCATCGCCCGCCGACGCTCCTGATCCCGCAGCCGCCGGCGCGAAGCCAGCATCACGACCGCAACCGCCACGACCGCCAGCGCGAGGAAACTGGAGAGCAACCAGATCACCCGCTGCGTACTCCACCACGGCGGACTCTCCAGGACGATCAGGTCGGCCGGAGAGCGGAGCAGAAGCTGAAACGCCCGCGGCTCCCACAGGCCCCCGAGCGGTACGCTTTCGTCGGTGACGATCGAGCACACGCCCGAAATGCGCACCGTGCTTCCCGGCAGCCAATCCACCGGAGTGGGCGCTTCGCCGGGCAACCGCATCTGCGCGCGCACGGAGGATCGGTGCCAGTCGAGAGTCAACGCCACGCTATCGTGAAAACGGCGCACCTCCAGGACACGCGCATCGAGCTGCACGAGATCCCCATCCCTCATCAACGCGCTGGAAACGTCGGCGATCACCGACGGCACCGGCTCGGCTTGGGTGGAACGCTTCTGGTAAACGGCGTCCTCCAGCACCGCGCTGTAATTTCCCAATGCCGGGAAGCCCAACACGTCCACTTCATCGCCCGGTCGCAACGTTTCCTCCTGCGCCGTATGCACCCTCAAACTACGTTCCTCGTCCCGCACCCAGAGCGCCGTGCCGGGCTCGTGATGGAGCACCACGCCTCGGATGTGAACCCGGTGCCCCTGCTTGCCGGTGAGCTGGGCGAATCGCAGCAGACTGGTCACCGGCCGGGGTTCGCTCGCGAAAGGTTTCTTGGGAGGCGGCGATATCACGACGACTTCGACATCGCGGGGAACCTGAATGAACGGGCGGACGAACTGGCGACTGCGATTATGCAGATTGAAACACAGGCCGCGCAACCGCACCTCGGCGTCGACATACTCCTCTGCACTGAACTCGCCGTTGACCTCCACGACCACGCGCGTGCTTCCGGACGCCAGTTTCATTTTGGTCTTCGGCGGCTGTTTAAGAGATCCATCCAGCGAAGGCGCGACATACCGGGTTCCCGGCGGCGGCGGTGCGTTGTCGCTCGGAGCTTTCGGCTCGACGCTTCGCACGATGCCCGAGATCTCCACCCACTTCGCGTCCATCTGGCCGGCGTTCACCTGATCGAGCGTCACACGAATCGGCTCGGGAATCGCACGCTCCCCGATCTTGCGCAGCGACTGCGCCACCACATACGGCGCGAAGCCGCCTGGATCGGTGACGCCCTCGATCTCAAGCAAGTCGCCGCGCCGGGCGGCTGCCACGAGCTCGGCCGGACCTTGGACGTAAATGCCTTCCGTTTCGTCCTGCACGACGAACGCGATACCCACCGGGTCCGCATCGCCCATGAACACTCCCCGCAAGCGAACCGAAAGTCCCTGGCGCGCCTCCTCCTCCGTGAGCGCACGGACTTGGGCCGCCGTCGTGAGCACGGGGCGGGTCGCCTCCGCGGCAAACAGGGCGGAAG
>CAMLSH010000209.1 GCA_946482625.1 uncultured Opitutaceae bacterium | reverse complement strand
TGGCAGGAGAGGTTGTTGGCGAGGGCATGGACTACCCTTAGTCCGACGCCGCTGCCGCGTTGATCGGGGGCCGCCGACGCGATCGCGTTTTCGATCCGGCAGGTCGCGCCCGCCGTTGTTTTCTCAAGCGTCACGCGGATGGGGCCGGTGCCGTGCTTCACGGCGTTCGTGAGGAGATTGTGCAGCATCTGGCGCAGGTAGCGCGGGTCGGTCGGCACGGTGATATCTTTCATCGCGACGAACGTGACCACGCGGCTGTTCTGGGCGGCCCAGAGTTCGTAGGCTTCGAGGAGATCTTTAAACAATGGGCGCAGCGAGACCGGTTCCGGTTTCACGGCCAGTCGTCCCTGTTCAGCGGTGGCGAGCAGAAGACACTGGTCCACGTACTCGGAGAGACGCGCGAGTTCTTCCTGGAGCGAATCCGCCAAGGCGGGCTCGACGCGACCGGCGGCGTCTTCCACTTGAAGCCGGAGCAGCGTCAGCGGGGTGCGCAACTCATGCGCGACCTGCGCGGAGTATTCCGTCAAATGGCTGAAGGCCTCCTCCAGACGGCCGAGCAGTGCGTTGATGTTCGCCTCGATCGCCTGAAATTCCCGATCCGCCCGTGCGAGTCGTACGCGCTGCGTGAGGCTGTGCGCACCGATCGCCTGGAGCTGGCGGTTCAAGTCAGCCACCGGCGTGAACGAGCGTCGCGCGAGGAGATAGCCGATGCCCAGCGCGAGTGCCGCCACCGGCAGCGCGTAGATCAACGACAGCCGCCCCAGTTCGCCGGCGATGTCGTCCACCTCCGCTTCTGAGTAGCTGCCATGCAACGTCCAGTCAGCGCGGCCCGCGTGTGCCCGTTCCCACCGTTCGACGCGCAGCTCGTGTCGGAGATGTAGATACGTGACAGCGACAAAAACGCCGAGCACGGCCACGATGCTCAGGGCGAACCACAGGGCGATTCTCCAACGCAGCGATTTCATCCGGCGGACTCCTTCAACACGTAGCCGACGCCACGCACGGTGTGGATGAGCGGAGTCCAGCCGGCGCGGTCGATTTTTTCCCGCAGGTAGTTCACGTAAACGTTGATCACGTTCGTCCCCGAATCGAAGTGCTGATCCCACACGTGCTCGACGATCGCCGTTTTACTCACGGGTTTGGGCGAGGAAACCATCAGGAGTTCGAGCAGGGCAAATTCGCGATTCGTGAGTGTGATTTCCTCGCCACCCCGATGCGCGGTGCGTGCGAGCAGGTCGAGTTCGAGATCGGCGACGCGTACCCGGTCGAGCGGTTCGGCGCGCTGCCGGCGGAGCAGCGCCCGCAAGCGCGCCAGCAGTTCGACCATGGAAAACGGTTTTGCGAGGTAGTCGTCGGCCCCTGCATCCAATCCGCGCACGCGATCGTCGAGTTCGTGTCGCGCGGTCAGAAAGATGACCGGGGCGTGGATTCCTTTGCGCCGCATCTGCCGCACGGCGGTGAAGCCATCCTGTCCGGGCATCATGACATCGAGCACCATCGCATCGTAGGGGTGATTTTCCGCGAGCCACAGCGCCTCGTTGCCATCGACCGCGACATCGACCGCGTAGCCCGCTTCGACGAGCCCTCGGCGGATGTGCTCGGCGACTTTGGCTTCGTCTTCAGCGATGAGGATTCGCATGGCCGGATTTCAACGAGGTTGACGCATACGACGCGAGCCCGCGTGCGTCATCAGGCCAGCGGGGGCGGTTTGCGCAACAGGAACAAATGACGAGCGTGAATCTAGTCGTTATCGTTGTCGTGGTCGTCGTCCTTGGAGTGTTTCCCACGGTGACGCTCGTCCCGCCCGTGCTCCTTGTTGTCGTTTTCTTCACCCTCGTTTTCGCCGAGCTGCAGGACGGTGCCGATGACGGGGATGCGGACGGTCGCGGCTTGTGCGTCGTGATTGTTGAAGAGCGCGACGATCCACACGGCGCCGGTGAGAAGGAGCACGAGGCCCCACACGGGATGGGCGGACTTGAGCGCCTCTTCCGGCGAGACGATTTTCCGGCCCGTGATCATCGCGGCGGCGATGTTTTCGCGGTGCCGGATCGTGTGGGCGATCAATCCGAGCAGATGTGCGCCGATCACTCCGAGCAAAAGGTAGGCGAGCACCTCGTGGATGTCTTCGAGTGCTTCACCACCCGTGCCGATGCCGGTGAAAATGAGGAGCGGTACCAGCGCGAACATCGCCAGTGCGGCCATGGCCGATCCTGGATTGTTGCCGGCGTAGGTCCGGGCTTTCCCGGTAAGGACGCCGACGAAATAGCCGACGATCTCGGTCGGACGCACGGGAAAGTTCGCGAACCGTGCGTAGCGCGAACCGATCAGACCGAGGACGATTCGCACGAGGAGGAGGAACGCAGCGATCAGACCGAATAGCATGTGTAGCTGGAAGAGCGGGCTGTCGTCATCGATGAGGAAGGCGATGGCGAGCGAGGCGGTTAAAGAGGCCGCGAAGGCCCAGTGAAACAGGCGGGTGGGAATGTCCCAGATCAGAATCTTCTTCATGGAAAGGCGGTGGACTGCCGACCATCGTAGGCGCTCCCGTCTTAGAAAACGGTGCGCGGAAGATTAGAGTTTTCTAATCCCGATTCGAGGGGGGCCGAAGAGGGCCGGAAATCAGCAGGCAATATCTATGAGATGAGCAGTCACCGCTATTGCGCGCTGGAGTCCGCAGAGGCAATGCGACGCTGGGAGGCGCGTTCACGCGAAGTGGACTCGTTTCGCGTCTCGCCGCCGGTTGAGTGACGTGCTCAACGAAGCGGTCTGTTGGCGGGAATAATCCACGCGGAATGATGAGCAGTGAAGCCGAGCTTCGGATAATAAGTTTCCGCTTTTGGCGCCGCGAGCAGGATGAGTTTTGCGCGCTGGCCGAGTTGTTTTTGCGTGAGGCGGATGAGTTCGCGACCGACGCCGCGGTGTTGATGCGTTTCCGCCACAGCGAGATCGGACAGGTAGCAGCAGAAGGCGAAATCGGTGACCGACCTTGCGACGCCGACCAGCGTCTCGCCGTCCCACGCGGTGCAAAGGAGGTTCGCGTGTTGCAGCATCGCTTCGATGCACTCGCGATCATCGACCGGACGGCGTTCTGCGAGCGTAGAGCGTTTGAGGAGATCGATGAACGTGTCTGCGTTTATCCGGCGGCTGGACTCGTAGGTGAGATTCATTTTTGGCGAATGGGTTTGGGTGTCAGATGGCGTCCGCAGCGGGATGAGTAGCTTGCCCCTGCACGCAGGCAACGCGAAGACCGCGGGCTGCGGGAGGCACTCTCGCGTGCTGCATGAGATAAACAGGTGCCGCGGAGTGCATTCCTTCGCGCGCCATCGTTGAAAAAGAGTTTACGTATCCGGCGAACGGATAGGGGACTTCACCCGAAGTGTGGAAGAAAACAGACGGTAAAAAGCAGCCGCGCTACGCGTCCCCGTTGACCGAGTCCGGATTTGTGCCGACCAAGGCGCATGCTCAAAAAAGATACACGCCTACGCCGATTTTCCCCGGCCCTTTTCTTGATTTTTGCAGTGATCGCGCTTTTGCTCACGCGCAATTTCATGGCTAAAACGGAAGCAACGAACGTTGCGGCCGTTACGTCCAGCGACGCCTTGGATTCGACGGCTCCGGGTGTTGCTCAGTACGAAATGAATTCCGCGGATTCGGCGACGGATGCTCTGACCGGACGTCAGGTGTACGGTTTCGAAACACCGATGGTCGCAGGCCGGCCCGCCGCGATTCCCGCTCGTTTCGAAACACCCTCGGCGGCCGAAACGACGCTTCGTTCGGCACGTCTCGCCGAGCTTATTCCCGGCGGACTTTCTTCGCTCCGGCAGGGAGATACGATTCAACTGCCGCTGCCCGATAATCGTTTTGTCTCCGGTCGTATCAACGTCGTGCAGCGCGAGGCCGATGGGCAAATGCTGGTGGGCGGCGAACTCGTGGGGGACGTGAAAGGTTCTTTCAGCCTCGGTGAAGACGAGAGCCGTTTGGGCGGCGTGATTCTTCCTGCCGAGGGAACCGTCGCGTACTCGATCGAAACCGGTCGGGATGGCGCGGCTTACCTGCTCGAAAAAAACAAAGACGCCGTGGTGTGCATCGAGTTGCCCGTCGTGGTTGTTTCCCGCGCCGTCGTGCGCGCCGCTCAGGGGCAAACCGCCGAGGGGGAAGTCACTTCGGCGAGCGCGGAGTCCAGTCAACTCGCGGCCTCCGAGTATCTTTTGAGCAGCCGGCCGACCGCCATGACGGTCGCGTATCTCGACTTCGATGGCGAGACGGTGACCGATTCCTATTGGAACAACGGCAACACGATCGCCGCGTCCTCCAGCGGCCTCTCCGCGGCGCAGATCACGGAAGTGTGGCAACGCGTCTCCGAGGATTATCGCCCATTCAACATCGATGTGACCACCGACCGCAGTCGCTACGACAACGCGCCCGCCGGCAGCCGGATGCGCTGCATCGTGACGCAATCGAGCAGCTGGTATGGCTCCGCCGGCGGCGTGGCCTATATCGGTTCGTGGAGCGCGTCGGGCAGCGGCGGCATGAGCAGCACGATCCCGTGCTGGGTGTTTTCCAATCTCCTCTCGCTCAACACGCGTTACGTGGCGGAGGCGATCTCGCACGAGATCGGCCATACGCTCGGTCTTTCGCACGACGGACTCAGAGACTCCTCGGGCAACGTGCTCCAAAACTATTACAGCGGCCATGGCAGCGGCGCGACCAGCTGGGCGCCCATTATGGGCAGCGGTTACTACAGCAGCGTTGTTCAGTGGAGCGCCGGCAACTACGGCACGAACGGCAATGTCGGCAGCAACACGGAGGACGATCTCGCGATCATCGCCTCCGCCAGTAATCGCGCCGGCTACATGGCGGACGACGCGGGTAACACGCGGAGCGCCGCGAGCGCCCTGCGCTTCAGCAGCGGATCGACCGTTTCCACGATCGGGCTTATCGAGCGTTCTGGGGATGTGGATACGTATGGATTTACGTGTGCGGACGGTGGCGTGAGTTTCACGCTGGTGCCTGAATTCAGCGGACTCACAGGCGTCTCCAATCTCGACGCCCGTGCGATTCTCTACGACGCGGCGGGCAACACGGTGGCGGACTCGAACCCGGCCGGTTCGTTGTTCCCGTCGATTTCAGCGACGCTTTCTGCGGGCACTTATTATCTCGCGATCGTTGGAGTCGGCGAAGGCGCCGTCCCTGGCACTGGCTACACGAACTACGGCAGCCTCGGCCGCTACCAGATCACCGGCACCGTGATTTCGTCTTCGGTCGCTGCGCCGGTCATCACCAGCAGCAGTTCCGGCAGCGCCGTGCGCGGGCAGGCGTTCAACCACTCGATCACGGCGAGCAATTTCCCCACCTCGTACAATGCGAGCGGCCTTCCTTCCGGGTTGATGATCAACACCGGCACCGGGCTTGTCTCGGGCACAGTTTCGACCGGCGCTTCGTTGGGCAATTACTCCGTGATCCTCTCCGCGACCAACTCCGCCGGTACCAGCGTGCAGACCTTCGCGCTCAACGTTTCGGATCCGGTGATCTCCGCGCCAGTCATCACCAGCGCCGGCACCGGTACAGCAGTCATCGGCTCGGCGTTCAGCTACCAGATCGCCGCGAGCAACTCGCCCACCTCGTACGGGGCGAGCGGACTTCCGGCCGGTCTCTCCGTGAACACCTCGTCAGGACTCATCTCCGGCACCGTTTCGACCACGGTCACGGCGGGCGTCTACGCGGTTGAACTTCGCGCGACGAACGCGGGAGGTACCGGCATCAAGACGCTGTCGCTGACGGTGAGTGCGCCAACCACATCAGGCTCTTCCAAGAAACCTCCGCGTAAGCGCTGAGCTGAGGCTTCTCGCGCTTAGCCACGTTGCCGAGTCGTTTTTCCAGCTCCTGAACCCGTAGCTTTTGCCTGCGATCCATATCGCGCATGCGTTTGGAGATCATCCGCCGTTCGGGACCTCCGTGGCGGGACCATGTAGGCGTTTAGTTCGCGCAGGTAAAGACGGGAAATCTGCTGTTTGAGCTCAAGCACCGTCATCGCGGCAAATTTGCCAGCGAGCAGGGAAACGTCACGGGGCGGTTCTACCTGCAACCTTTCCCGCGCTAAGCGTTTTGAGGATCTGAAACAGGCTGAACAAAAAAACTAGGAGCATCGAGAACCCAAAACTCCAGCGACAAATAAACGAACCGACGAGAGGTGCTTTCGAGGGCAACTCCAGTACGGGCACTGTTTCTCCGACGTCATACCATTTGCTTCGCCAAGCTTCACGAGAAGCCACCTGAACAGGTTTTTCTCCTCTCGTTAGTTCAATCACTGGTCTCCATGTTGTGCGGCTTCCCACTTCACGGATATACTCTTTGACGACTCCAGTCGTTTTATGCCCTTTGATTTCATACGGGCCTACCATGATCAGGTTAAGGATGAAGCTGATTCCCCCGATGGTCAGAAACGTAAACAGTAGAAGCGCTCGTTTCATCCGTAGGCCGCTTTATCTGTTCGTTGTCGCAGCTGTATGAGAACAGACGCTCACACCTGCTTCACCAATACCTTCGGATTGCGGCCGCTTTCTTCGTACATTTTCAAGCGCGCTTCAGGGAGGATATCTTTGCTCGTTTCCTCGAAGTTGAGGGCGCTCGTGAAGAACGAGTAGCTCTGCGTTGAAAGGGCGACGATGGTTTTGGCGCCGCGCTCTTTCGCCATCATGCAGGCGTAGTCCACCATCTTCCGGCCGATGCCGCGGTTGTGGTAAAACGGCAGGACGTAGAGTGAACCCACTTCGGCGACCTGCGGTTTGTCCGGGTAAAAATAGAGCGAGACGCACGCGATGAGGTTCTCGTCGATTTCGAACACGAAGAACTGATCGATGTTTTTCTCGATGGCCTGCTGCGTGCGATAGATGAGCTC
>CAMLSH010000208.1 GCA_946482625.1 uncultured Opitutaceae bacterium | reverse complement strand
TCAACGGGTGCAGGTTGAGGGGCGGCCGGGACCGCTTGCGGGTAGGCTTGGGTGGCAAGCCCGGTCGCGATCGCCAGGAGGGCCGCCCAAGAGCGACCGCACTGGCGCGGGATGTAGTTCTGATGTGTTGGTTTCATTGGGGCAGAGGATAAGGCATCGCCACGCGATGCTGACGCGGTTGGGCAGTTGAAGGTAATCTGGCCTGACTCAGCCGCGGGAACGCGGGGCTGAAACAGGCAGGGGCGGAGGGAAACGAGGTCGGGGTGGGACTGGGCGGGGACCGAAGGAACGCGGCCACTATTAACAGCCAGATTTTCAATCCGAGTCCTTCCACGGTTTGCAGTTAACCACATCGCGGAGATCGATCGCCTCGACCGCTGAGTCCGAAAACCGGATACGGCGTCCGGAGAAATGCCGACAACGGCTGGATGACCGGGCGCCTCTTCCCTGGATCGGTCAGGTCCAGTCGATCCGGCAGGCCGCGACGGGGCTTGTCGCCGGGGATCTCGGTCGATAGGTCGCATCGAAACCCCTGCCCTCTCTATGTCCACCCCTCCCACCATTCGCATGATCGCCGGCATTGCGGGTATCAGCTCCACCGCGGTTTCCATGGCGTTGCGCAGCCATCCGAAAATTTCAGCGGCGACCTGCGCACGGGTCCGGCAGATAGCGGAGAAACTAAACTACCGCCCCGACCCCGAGGTCTCGAAGCTGATGCACCATCTGCGGAGCAGGCGGAAAACGAATTTCCAGTCAACGCTCTGCGCCATCACCACGATCCCCAAGGAAAGCAAATCCGCTTACGTCTCCGAAATGATCGAGCGGGCGCAACAGCGCGCGGACTCGCTCGGCTACAGTCTGAGCGTGATGCATATCGACGATAAGGATACGCCGCGGACCGACTTGCAGCGCATCCTCCGAAGCCGGGGAATCGAGGGCCTGCTGCTCCTTCCCGTGCGCACACCCCGCGAGTTCGAGCGACTGTTGGATTGGCGGGAATTCTCCGTCGTCTCCACCTCCTACAGCATGCTCTCGCCGCACTTTCACCGCGTGGTGCCACATCAATTCAGCAACATGATGATGCTCTGCCGGACGTTGAAAGAACTTCAGTACAAACGGATCGGGCTGGTGCTGCGGGCGGAACACGACGTGCGCGTGCACCACAGTTTCTCGGCTGCCGCCGCCTGGCAAAATACGTTTGGCGGCACGGAGCCGGTGCAACCGCTCATCTACGAGGGCGAGCAACCGGCGGATCTCAACGTCTGGTTCGAGCGCGAGCGCCCCGACGTCATTGTCTCCGCCGGCATTGAGGATGAGAGCGCGATCGCCAAGCGGCTCGGCCTGCGAATTCCCGGGCCTGTCGGCTTCGCATCGAGCTCCGTGGGCGCCTCTCCAACGACGAGTTTTGCGGGCATCCAAGAACGGCCCGGCGAAATCGGCGCACGCGCCATCGAGCTTCTGGCTAGCATGGTGCAACGCGGAGAAAAGGGAGTTCCCGAGGCACCCACCGTGACTATGGTCGAGGGTCGCTGGGTGGACGGAGCATCCATCAAGCGCGTCGCGACCGCAGCCCGCGGACGTCGCGCGACTGCGAAGAAAACCTGACGCAGGAATCGCGATCCTGGCATTACAAGGCGATCGCGCGTGCCACGACGCAACTCGGCCTCACACAAAGCACGCAGCGAGCGCCGCCTCGATCTTCGCCTGATCGAGCCCGAGGCCGATAAAAACCAATTCCTGTCGCCGGTCTCCATGCGGTTCATCCCAAAGCGCGATGATCGCCTCAGGACGCTCCTCGCGACCGGCTTTGCCGCTCTCGATCAGCGCCGCCCACCAATAGTTCAAATAGTCGAGACGCGCCACACCACCGGCGACCGATAGAAATCCCATTTCGTCAGGTCGTTCCTTCGTCCAAAAAAAACCCTTCGCACGCAACAACCCGGGCGCTTCCTTCGAGAGAAACGCTCGCAACTTTTCCTCCGAAAAGGGGCGCCGCGCTTGGCAGATCACACTCCGGATACCGAACTTCCGCTCGTGCGCCGCCACAACGCCTGCATCCGCGGTTACGGCTGCCCCGGCGGCTCCGGTTACGGCGGTCGCCGACGCCGTCGGCGACTTACGCGTATTCACAACCAGGTTACCCGAAGCAGGCATTGCCGGCGAGGGCGCAAGACGGTTGAGCGTGCGCAACCAAGTGGCGGCGCGCAGCGTTTCTTGCGGATCGAACCGCACGCGACCAAGCAGGAAAGCCGCATCAACGTTCCCCTGCTCGCAGCGAAGGATTTCTGCACGCGGATTGAGCCCGCGCACGATCGTCTCGAGCTCCATCAGCTCGTCCGCCGTGGCGAGATCGGACTTATTGAGCAGCAGCACGTCCGCGCACTCGACCTGCTCGATCATCAATTCGAAAACCGGCCGCTGTCCGCCGGTCGGAAACTCACGCCGGCCGCGCTCTTGGTGTTCGCGCCACTCGCGTAGAAAGTGCGCCGCGTCGATAACGCTCACGAGCGCCGACAACCGCGCGAAATCGTTCAGACTGCGCCCAAAGGGATTTTTCTGGGTGAACAGCGCAGCCACTCCGCGCGGTTCGGCGACACCGGTGGTCTCGACCAGAATGTGTTCGTAGTCGCCGCTGGCGGCCAGTTCGGCGACGGCCTCGCCGAGTTCGTCGCGACCGGAACAGCACACGCAGCCGTTGCCCAGATCCACGATTTTGCGGCCCGCTTCGGCGGCGTTCCGAACCAGAACCGCGTCGATATTCAGCGCGGCCAAGTCGTTCACGATCACCGCCCAGCGCCGGCCCGCAGCCTGTGTTAACAGATGATTCAGCAACGTCGTTTTGCCCGCGCCGAGAAAGCCGCAGAAAACCGTGACGGGCGGACGCACAATGGAACAACTACTCATCATCAATGCGCTCCCTCATGAAACCTGCGGCGCCGAAGCCAGCGTCTGTTGTACCATCATTTTGGTGACAGCCACCCGTGGACGGGTGAAACGCCAGCTGCGCGTATTCCCGGAGCCGAAGACCGCGACCACCGTTTCCACCAGCGGACAACCCGCATCGAGACACGCGAGCTCACTCACGGTCACGACATCGTCGCCGCCCAGCCGCAGCGTCTCACGCGTCCAGCGCTTGATCGCCTCCGCGTGCGCCGGATCGAGCGCCGGTGCGCTGGCGGGATCGGGTCCGGCCGGTGGGATAAAACGATGCACCATCCTGCCCTTTCAGTGATCGTCGGTACCCTTCGGAAAGTTGAACTTCACGTCGGCAAACATCGCCCCGCGAATATCCAGCGCCGGTATCACAACATCGAAACTCGCCGCGGTCTTCAGCCAGTCAGCCTGGCCGACGAATTGCGAAGTGTCGCCCACCGTTTCGCCCGTGGCCGTACTGGCGGTGGCCGTCAGCGCGAGCGGCTGAGGCATGCCGTTGACCATCGCCGTCAGCGGAATCGCCGGAAGCGGCAGGCGGATGAAGTTCTCCGCGTGCCCATCGAGTACATACGCGGTGAGCGTGCCGGCGGCGGCATCGCGCACGAACTCCAGATTAAATTGATGCTCGCCCAACTCTACCAACGTGCCGCCATGCGGTGCCGTGTGATGATGATGCCCGTGCGCGTGATCGCCCGATTTCTTCGAGCACGCCGTGAACGAAACCAGACCGAGCGCAGCGGCGGACAGGACAAGAAAAGCGTTTAGAATTTTCATAGATTAAAGGGATTTTCGGGTGTGCGGTGTTAGAAAGCAGCAAGCGGCCACGGTGGCAAAAGCGTCAAGCTCCGCGTCCGCCGCGCCGCCGTCATGCATCACGCCGCGCCCACGCAGCTGCGCCCCTCACTGCAAAAATCCCGCCACGCCTCTTGCGCCCTCGCCAAAAGCTCTTTGCTTCACCGTCCACACTTCGGCCCCGTATGGCATCACCTTCCGCGTCTCCGACGCCCGCGTCCTCCCCGACATCTCCTCCGCCCGGCAGCATCGCCGCATGGAGAGTCATGCTCCGCATCTTCGGCGCGCTCTTCGCCCTCGCGATTTTCTCCTACTGGGCCGCGGCCGGCGCGAACACCGGCTGGACGAAAGACCGGATCGAAATCGCCAAGACCGACGAGATCACCGGCATCGAATACAAAGAATACCAGAAGCACTTTCTGCCTGGCGTAGAGTTCCTCGCGCTCGGCACCGGCTTCGGCCTCGCCCTGATCGCCGTCACCTTTTTCCTCCGAAAGAAAACAAAACACACACCATGAAAAAAATCCTGTCCACCGGTCTCCTGACCATCAGCCTCGTCAGCGCGCTCACCGCCGCTCCCATCTCCTTCGATTTTAAAGATCCGAAGGGCGTGAACAACGTGCAGTTCAAACTCGACGCCGTCCTCGAGCCGATCTCCGGCAACGCCAACGGCATCACCGGCACCGTCTCCTTCGACCCCACCGCCCCGGAATCCACCACCGGCAAGATCGTCGTCGCGACGAAAACGATGTCCGTCTCGAACACCACGATGACGGAGCATCTCCTCAGCGGACAATGGCTCGACGCCGCCGCGAATCCCGAGATCAGCTTCGAACTCGGCAAACTCGCCAACGTGAAGACCTCGGGCAACACCACCACCGCCGACGCCACCGGCAAACTCACCATCAAAGGCGTGACCAAAGAGATCACCGCCCCGGTGAAGATCACCTACCTCCCCGACGCCCTAGAAAAACGCACCAAGCCCGGCAACAAAGGCGACCTCCTCGTCGTCCGCGCCGACTTCACGATTCTCCGCGCCGACTTCGGCATCAAGCCCGGCCAAATGGAAGACAAAGTCGCCCCCGAAATCGCGATCTCTCTCGCCGTCGCCGGCAGCGCCCCGAAAGCCTGAGCACTCGTTTGAAACGCACCTGCGTCACCTAAGACGCGGCAGTGAAGGACCAGACTTCGGCCTGCGCCTCAACTCCGTCCGAGGTAGAGCGCATTATCCTCAACGCACCGGTGGGCATCGCGCAGCGATCGTTCAACTCCCAACACTTAGCCAAAAGAAAGGCCCGCTTCCACAAGAGGCGGGCCTTTCTTTTTCTCGCGCCCGCGCTACCGTTCCCCACCGCCACATGCCCGACTCCGACGACATCCCGACTCTCATCGAAGACGCCACCTTCGACTACACGATGGGCGACCACGACAGCGCGCTCACCAAGCTCGCCCGCGCCACCGAACAAGCGCCCGAATCGTTCGAAGCCTGGCATGCCTTGGCCGAAATTAATTTCAGCCTCCGCCGCTTCGACGAAGCCCTCCGCGCCGCCGAACGCGGTCTCGCCCTCCGCCCCGACGACCTCTTCATCAACACCACCCTCTCCCGCATCTGGATGGAAAAAGGCGACAAAACCACCGCCGAAAAATACGGGGCCCAAGCCAAAATGCTCAGCTGGAAAGACCAGCTGAAAAACCCGGCCAACTACACGGGCGGGCTGTAAGAAAAATCTCTCTGCCGAGTAGTGATTACATGAGTCGGCATTTTCGTTGGTCGTTAGCAGCGCTTTCCGTAATCGCTGCGATAGCCATCGCGTCACTTTTGCACGAAGGAAGCAAAAGCCGCGCGCTACGAGAGAACCTGAGCAATCAAGACAACGATCTCTCGCGTCGAAAACTTATCGCGCAGGAAAGATCAGAACACATGAAGCGCGCTGCCGCCCGTTACGACGCTTCAGGCATACGGTTGACTGACCTCGAAAGATTCCCGGAACACCAGCGCGCCTTGGTTTGCACAATCATCGCTCACCTCAGCCCATCAGACGCGAAATCCGAAGAATACATCGCTCACATCGTCCGCGGTTCGGATAATTATGAACTTCATCTCCGCCACGAGAAACACGCCACAGACTACGAGGTGCTCGGCGACTCATGCGGTAAATGCCGGAGCGCAGTCTTAGACTCAAAAACGGGCGCCGTCCGCATCTACGGAATCCGATGACGGAATGGTAGCAGCCCACATCGCACAATCACTCCACCCCGCTCGACCGCATCGCCCGCACGGATACAAGCACACTCGAGCCCACCATCAGCAACGCCGCCGCCACCGGGTGCAAGACCCCGCCGGCCGCCAGCGCCATGCCGATGATGTTGTAGACCGACGCGAACACCAGGTTCGTCCGGGTTCCCCGCCGCGTCGCCCGAGCCACGCGAATCGCCTGCGGCAAAAACCGCCAGTCGTCGCCCGCAAACACCGCCATCGCCGACGCCCGCGCCAGCTCCGATCCGCCGCGCATCGCGACCGACACTTCCGCCGCACTCATCGCCGCCGCATCGTTCACGCCGTCGCCAAAAAACGCCACGCAGCGCCCGGCCTTCACCAACTCCTCCACACGCACTTGTTTCGTCTGCGGCGTCATTCCTCCCCGTATGCGAACCTGTAGAAGCGGCTTTACGCCGCGATCCCCCGAGTCGTCCGCGTTAGCGTTAGCTTCCACACGCTCACGCACAGCCAATCCATCGCGGCGTAAAACCGCTCCTACATCCGAGCCCAATCCTGCGCCCACCCCGAGCACCCGCTCCGCCTCCGGATCGCCGCTCAAAACCTCAGCCTCCACGCCGAGCTCACGCAATTCCGCCAACGCCTCCACCATCCCCGCGCGCCAACGCTCCGCCAGCTCCACCCGCACCGCCAGCTTCCCGTCCACGAACACGCACACGCGCTTCCCTGGAAAAGTGTCACGTAATACGTGACACTTTTCCGCATCTCCCACCGCGTCCGCGCCTTGCTCCGCGACGATTTCTGGTTCTCCCACCGCGATTTTCAGAGGAGAAATACCCGCGCCGCCCAACTCCGCCACCACGCCCAATCCCGGCACGATCCGCCGTTCGCTGACCTCCAGCTTCCCGCGCAAAGTGTCACGTAATACGTGACACTTTGTCCCGTACAGCTCCGCCCCACTTCCCTGCGCTCCCACCACGTTGTCATCTAATGGATGACAACGTCCACCTGCGCCCAAGCC
>CAMLSH010000207.1 GCA_946482625.1 uncultured Opitutaceae bacterium | reverse complement strand
GGCGCAGCAAGAGGCGGCGAAGACAGCGAAGTAAGGTGGACGGTGACGTTGGCGGGAACTCGGAAGAGCTGATTTCATCGCGACTTCATGCGTGGTTCACACGGGCTTCATGCGAGGGAGGTAGGGTGGGTGCATGGATGCTTTTTTTCGTGGTGATTTTGAATTTCGGAACGGCTGGCGGGCGCGCGAACGCGTGCGGCTCGTGGCGGCGTTGTTTATCGGGCTGGCGCTGATTGCGCTGGCGTTGAGTGCGGCGGAGGGGGAGCGGGCGGGGGCGCCGTATTTTGAGGTGAAGGGCGCGGTGGCCGGCGTGGACGCGCTTCCACTCAAGAGCACGGAGGTGGATGCGACGCTTGCGGGGCCGATCGCGGAGGTGCGGGTGAAACAGACGTACACGAATGACGGAACGGTGCCCTTGGAGGCGCGTTATGTTTTCCCCGGGGCCACGCGGGCGGCGGTGCATGCGATGACGATGACCGTGGGCGGGCGGAGGATCGACGCGGTGATCAAGGAAAAGGGCGAGGCGCGGAAGACGTACGAGAAAGCGAAGAGCGAAGGGCGGACGGCGGCGTTGCTCGAGGCGCAGCGGAGCAATGTGTTTGAGATGAATGTGGGCAACGTGCTGCCGGGCGATGTGGTGACGGTGGAGTTGCGCTATACCGAGATGCTGGCGCCGGTGGCTGCGCAGTATGAGTGGGTGTTTCCGACGGTGGTGGGGCCGAGGTATGTGGGGCAGGGGCCAGGGGCGAGAGGCGATGGGCGAAAGGAAGGAGACGGAGGCCAGATGCCAGAGGATGGGGCGCTGGGGGCGGAGAGCGGAGTCCCGATGGCGAAGGAAGAAAGTCGGGAGGGGGAAGGCGCATTCGCGCAGCCGGCGATGCGGAGCGGAGGCGCGGCGGAGGAGCCGGTGTTTGCGTTGAAGGTGGAGATCGTGGCCGGGGTGCCGGTGCGGGAGGTGACGTGCGCCACGCATCGCGTGGAGACGCAGCAGGAGAACGGGCGGACGCGGGTGATCTTGCCCGTAAGCGAGGGGATACAGATGAACCGGGATTTCATTCTGCGGTATCGGCTGGCTGGGGACGCGATCGCTAGCGGGCTCATGGTGGATGAGTGGAAGGGCGAAAAGTTTTTTATGCTGACGTTGCAGCCGCCGGCGACGGTGACGCCGGCATTCGTGCCGCCACGGGATTATGTGTTTGTGGTCGATGTGTCGGGATCGATGCACGGGTTTCCATTGGAGACGGCGAAGAAACTCATGAGCGAATTGCTGCTGTCGTTGCGCGAGGCGGATTCGTTTAATGTGCTGCTGTTTTCGGGCGGGAATCGTGTGCTGGCGGAAGAGCCGGTGTCGGCTACGCCGGAGAACATCGCGGCGGCGCTGGCGATGTTGGGACGTCAGCAAGGCGGCGGAGGGACGGAGTTGTTGCCGGCGTTGCGACGCGCGCTCGATCTGCCGAAGCGGGCGGGGGTGGCGCGTAGTGTGGTGGTGGTGACGGATGGCTATGTGATGGTGGAAGCGGAGGCGCATGTGCTCGTGCGGACCCGGTTGGGCGATGCGAACCTGTTCGCGTTCGGGATCGGGAGTTCGGTGAACCGCGAGCTGATCGAGCGGCTGGCGCGCGCGGGGCGGGCGGAGGCGGCGGTGATCGAAGGCGAGGCGCGCGTGGTGGAGCAGGCGGCGAAGTTTCGCGCGATGATCGAGGCGCCGGTGCTGACGCAGGTGCGGACGGAGTTCGTGGATTTTGCGGCGCGCGAGGTTTTTCCGGAGGCGTGGCCGGATCTGCTGGCGCAGCGGCCGTTGGTTGTGGTGGGGAAGTTCGGCGGGGAGGCGGCGGGGTCGATTGCGGTGAAGGGGTTTTCGGGGAGCGGTCCGTGGGAGGGAAAGATCGATGTGGCGGGCGCGGCGAATCTCGGCGGGCGGGGCGTGCTGGCGCAGTTGTGGGCGCGGGAGCGGTTGGAACAGTTGCGCGATTTGCATGCGCTGCGCGACGAGCCTGCGAAGCGGAAAGAGGAGATCGTGGCGTTGGGGCTGAAGTATAATTTGCTGACGCCGTATACGTCGTTTGTCGCGGTGGATACCGTGGTGCGGAAGTCGGCGGGCGATGCGGCGGAGAAGGTGGATCAGCCTGTGGCGTTGCCGGAAGGCATGAGTGCGGGCGGGGAAAACGTGCCGACGACTCCGGAGCCGGCGACGGTGAGTTTGATGGTGATGGCGGCGCTGGTGGTGGCGTGGGGTGTGTGGCGGGAGAAGGGGCGAGGGAAAAAATTGAGGAAGGACAAAGCATGATCGCGGAGGCGCGGAAGTACGGAAGCGCGGAACAGACGGAGACTGCGAAAGTGATGTCCGGAGGGAGTGGCGTGCCGCGTTGGGTGCTGGGTGCCTGGGTATTGGGCGTGAATTGGGAAGTGGTGCGGTGGTATGTGGCGCGGTTGGGCGATGGCGGGGATGAACCGTGGGGGTTGATGGCGCTGGTGGCGGCGCTGGTGTTTTCTCCGCGCGAGGTCTGGCGTGCCCGCTTGGTGAATACGGCGGCGATCGCGGTCGCGTTGCTGACGGTGGCAGCTCTGGTGAGCGGGCACGTTTTGCCGATGTTGGTACGGGCAGGGATCGTGGTGACCGCGCTGGCGGTGGTGATCGGGGGGCCGGCGCCTTCGCGAGCGGTGTGGGGCGGCGAACTGGGGCGGCTGGGGTTGCTGGTGTTGTCGTTGCCGGTGATGGCGACGGCGCAGTTTTATGCGGGATATCCGCTGCGCGTACTGACGGCGGAGTTGGGGAGGCCGTTGTTGTGGCTGGCGGGGGTGGCGACGGAGCGCAGCGGCGTGTTGCTGAGCTGGGCGGGCGGGGAAGTCGTGGTGGACGCGCCTTGCAGCGGTGTGCGGATGCTGTGGGTCGGGGCGGCGCTCGCGTGCGGGCTGGCGGCGTGGCGGCGGGCGGGTGTTGGGAAGACGGCCGGGTTGGTGGTGTTGGGCTTGGGCGGAGTGTTGGCGGGGAACGCGGTGAGGGCGGCGGTGTTGTTTCTCACGGAGAGTGGTGTGTGGCCGAGTGCGTCGTGGGTGCACGAGACGGTGGGCGCGGTGATTTTTGGCGCGGTGGCGATGGGGCTTTGGGTCTTGGCGGGGCGGGGGAAGGGTGAAGAGGGAAGGGTGAAGGGTGACAGGGCGGAGGTGGGAGGATGGAGATTGGGGCGCGGCTTTATGTGGATCGGGTGGGTGTCGGTTGGCGTCGCGGTGCTGATGTTTGGCGGCGTGCTCGGGAATCGCGCGCGGGGAAACTCGGCGGACGCGACGGCGGGAAACGCGCTGGAAGCGGACGTGGGCTGGCCGGAGTTTTTTGAGGGCGCTCCGTTGGTGCCGGTCGGAAAGAGCGAGCGGCTGGGCGATATGGTGGGCGGGCTGGCGGGGGAGGCGCGGGTATTTGCGCAGAGTGGGCGGACAGTGTTGCTGCGGCGGTTGCGCGCGGCGTCGCGGACGGTGCATCCGGTGGCGGATTGTTTTCGGGCGTGGGGATTTCGGGTGGCGGGGCAGCGGTTGGTGAAGGACGAACGCGGGGTTTTGTGGAGTGAGTTCGAGGCGGAGCGCGGGGCGGATTTTTGGCGCGTGCGGGAGCGGTGGCGGGATGAACGCGGAAACTTTTGGACGGATGTGTCGGCGTGGTGGTGGGCGGCGCAGAAGGCGGAGACGGGCGGGCCTTGGTGGGCGGAGGCGGTGATGGTGCGGGAGTGACCAAGTGCTGACTTAACGATCACGAGACTCTGAATGCACCTCTTAGCTGAAGTCATGGACAAGGAGCCCACCTTGCCCGAGCTGTTTTTGATTCCGGTCGTTGTCGGCGTGTTCACCTTCCTCCTGATTCGTTGGTCCCGCTGGTTCTTTTTCCCCGCATTTCTACTCTCTTTTTTGCTCGGCTGGGCTGTCACATCGGAAGTTCGAGATCCTTATGTCGGGCCTGCGATTGTCCGTGAGGCTGGATATTATTATGTTTGGTGTGCTTATGTCGCAGCATCCACTCCGGCAGTGCTCGCTCTGCTTGGGCTGATTTTTTCTCGAAAACATCTTCGAAATTCCGAGCCCAATTAAATCAGGCTTTGGACTGACGGCTGATTTCATCGCGAGTTCATGGTGGGTTCACATGGGCTTCATGTTGCGCGGTGAAGATGGGGGGATGGACACAGCTTCTTCATTGGTTTCGGCGGGTCGTGGGTGGTTTCAGCGGCGCGCCTTGTTTTTTAAGGTCATCGGCGTGGGGATTTTTGGGCTGCTGCTGCTCATCCCGCTGGGGATGGTGCGGTCGGTGTTGTGGGAGCGGCAGATGCGCTCGGCGGAGGTGGTGGGGTCGATCACCGAGACGTGGGGGCGGTCGCAACGGATTCTCGGGCCCGTGCTGGTGGTGCCGTACACGTGGAAGACGGAGTTTGAGGAGACGACGATCGTCGATGGGCGGCGCGTGAAGGAGATGAAGACGGCTGAGTTTTCGTCGGAGGCGTTTTTCCTACCGGAGCAGCTGGAGGTGACGGGAAACCTAGATATGTCGGAGCGGCGGCGCGGGATTTATTCAGTGCCGGTGTATGCGGGGAAGTTGAGGCTGGCGGGGAAATTTGGGCGTCCGGATCTGGCGTTTACGGGCGTGAAGAATCCGCAGCCGGCATGGGAGCGGGCGCGGTTGAGTTTCGCGTTGAGCGATCTGCGAGGTGCGCGGGAAGCGTTGGTCGTGAATTGGGCGGGGAAGGCGGTGGCGTTGGAGCCGGGGGCGCAGTTGGCGGGGTTTAAGAAGGGCGTGAGTGGCGGGGTGTCGGTCGATGCGCTGGCGGCGGAGCAGACGTTTTCGCTCGAGCTGACGCTGAACGGGAGCGAATCGCTGACGGTGGTGCCGTTGGGGCGGGAGACGCAGGTGGCGCTGACGTCGAACTGGCCGGACCCGAGTTTCATGGGCGCGTTTTTGCCGGTGAAGCGGGAGATCGGCGCAGAAGGGTTTTCGGCGGAGTGGGCGGTCTCCTATTACGGGCGGGATTTTCCGCAGCAGTGGACGACGCGGACGGGGGAAACCGCGCCGGAGGAGGAGATTTTTGCGCAGTCGGAGTTTGGCGTGAAGCTGATGCCGGCGGTGAGCGCGTATCGAACGGTGGAGCGGGCGATCAAGTATGGGGTGTTGTTCGTGGCGCTCGTGTTCACCGTGTTCTTTTTGTTCGAGGCGGTGTGTGCGCTGAGACTGAACGCGTTGAACTATCTGCTGGTGGGGGCGGCGCTGTGTTTGTTTTTCCTCGGGCTGCTGGCGTTGTCGGAGGTGATGGGCTTCGAGAAAGCCTATCTCGGCGCCGCGCTGGCTTCGACGGTGTTGATCGGGCTGTACAGCTGGCGGGTGCTGCGGAGCGCGCTGCGGGCGTGGCTGGTGAGCGGGATGCTCGGGTGTGTTTATGCGTATCTGTTTTTCGTGCTGCGGATGGAGGATATGTCGCTGGTGGCGGGGACGGCGGGGCTGTTTGTGGTGCTCGCGGCCGTGATGTATGCGACGCGCGGGTTGCGGACGGGCACAGCGGAGGCCGAGGCCGAGGCAGACGGAGGAGGCGTGAAGGGAGCGACCGCGGCGTAAGACTTGATGTGCGGGCGAGGCGGACGGATTTGCCGTTGCGGCGGGTGGGGCGGCGCGGCGAGGCTGGGCGCATGGAGCTTTTTGAGATCAAGGCTGAGATTCCGGCGTTTGCCGCAGACGAGACGGATAACGTGCTGCTCGAACTGGGCGTGGAGGGCTGGAGTCTGCTGGAGGACGCGATCGCGAAGCGGGCGTGGATTGTGGGGATTTTCGAAAGTGCCGAAGAAGCGGATACGCGTTGGGAAGAGCTGCGGCCGATGTTGCCGGCGGAGCCGTTGAGCGAGCCGGAGCGTCGGGCGTTGGGTGATCGCGACTGGCGCGACAGCTACAAGGCGCATTTCAAGGCGTGGCGATTCGGTCGGTTGCACTGGGTGCCGATCTGGGAGCGCGCGACGTACGCGGTGCCCGAGGGCGAGGTGGCGATCTGGCTCGACCCGGGGCTGGCGTTTGGGACGGGGAATCATGAGACGACGCGGTTGTGCATCGAGCGGTTGATCGCGTTGGAGGAAGGCAGCGGGCAAGGGCAGGGAGCGGGCGGCGCGGGGACGGCGAAACTCGCGGACAAGGCGACGGCGCGGGTGATCGACGCGGGGTGCGGCTCGGGGATTTTGGCGCTGTCGGCCGCGAAGTTGGGTTATCGGAATGTCGAGGCGTTCGATAACGACCCGGAGGCGGTGCGCGTGAGTGAGGAGAACGCGGCGATGAACGATGCGGCGGGCGCGGTGACGTTTTTCGTGGGGGATCTGGTGTCGGGGCTGACCGGACGGCAGGCGGAGATCGTGCTGGCGAACATCCAAGCGGATGTGCTGATGCGGTTTGCGAAGGAGCTCGTCGGAGCGGTGGCGCCGGGCGGGGCGTTGATCCTCAGCGGGATTTTGGCGCACGAGAACGAGCAGGTGCGGGCGGCGTTTGTCGCGGTGGCGCCTGGTTGGACGGTCGAAGCGCGCGTGATGGGCGAGTGGTCGGACGTGTTGTTAGTTCGGCCGGCGGCGTGATGGGCGGGGCGGCGTGGGGGCGGGAGGCAGAAGAACGGGTTTTAAACGCGAATGGACGCCCATGGACGCGAATGAACGGGACGGGCGCTTCGGGGCACTCGGCGGAGACGAGGGAACGGATGACGCGGGTGGGACGGCGAGGCGTAACGGCCACGCTTTAACAAGCGCGGCTACGACGGAGCGACGGGGTGTTTCGGGCACGAAAAAGCGCGCTGGGGTTATCCAGCGCGCTTGGGGAAAGTGAAGGATTCCCATGTTCCTTCGGCAGATGTCGATCAGCTCGGTGCCGGTCGCGGACCGTTTAGGTGAACAGGTCCGCCGGGGTGCGGTTCATGAAGTCTTCCATGTAGGCGGTCGTGGCTTTGCCCTCGATGAAGACGGGGTCGGCCATGATGGCTTTGTGGAGCGGGATGGTGGTCTT
>CAMLSH010000206.1 GCA_946482625.1 uncultured Opitutaceae bacterium | reverse complement strand
TTCCGTATTCGGAAAGGTATCACGGGACTCGTCGGGCCGAATGGCGCGGGCAAGACGACGTTGTTTCGCCTGCTCACGGGACAGATCAAGCCGAGCTCGGGGACGATAACGGTTTTTGGCGGCAGTCCGTGGAATAATCCCGAGGTGCAGGCGCGGCTCGCGTATTGTCCCGAGAGCGAAGCGGTGCCGGCCGGATTGCGTCCGCTTGAGTGGCTGGGCGGGCTAGGCATGATTTCCGGGCTGTCGGCTCGCGAGGCGGATCAACGTGCGCACGAGGCGCTGGAGCGCGTGAAACTCGCGCCGCAGCATTGGAAGAAACGGATCACGACGTACTCGAAGGGCATGCGGCAACGGGTGAAACTTGCGCAGTGCCTCATGCATTCGCCGGACTTGATCATTCTCGATGAGCCGATGAACGGGCTCGATCCGATGGGGCGCGAAGAGTTTAGCAATGTGCTGCGGGCGCTCGCGCGCGATGGGACGAGCGTGCTGATCTCGAGTCACATCCTGCATGACCTCGAAGCGTTGTGCAGCGACTTCATCCTGCTGCGTTGGGGCCGGATTCCGAATGCGGCGAATCAGGACGTGGCCACGGCGGAGACGCGCAAACGCTGGCCGGACGCGACGACGATCCGGTGCGAATCGCCGGAGAAACTGGCACGTTATCTCTTCGATCAGAATCTGCTGCGCGGCTGCGAGATCGTGCCGGATAGCGACACGCTGCACGTGCGCTGGCGGGACGCGGAAAAATTCTACGGCGGCTTCGAGCGTTATCTGCTGGAGAGCGGTGTGCGGATTTTTGAAGTGCGCAGCACGGCGACGTTTTTGGAAAAAGCGGTCGGGCCTTCCCTTGAATCATGAGCGCTCCCATCACCACGGAACCACGTCAGGATTTTTCCGCGCCGCGCGTGAGGCCGAATCAGCGCAATGCGTTCGGCGGCGTGTGGCGGCTCACGTTCCGACGGTGGCTTTCGCTGAATCAATTGCTCGCGACGGCGGGCTTGCTGGTGGTGCTCGCGGGGATTTTGGGCGCGTCGGTTTCGCGAGCGGATGCGTCGGCGTACTTCGACTGGACGGGCGATTTTTTTGTCGGCGTGGTGGTGCCGGTGCTGGCGTTTCTCTCGGGCGCGGGCGCGATGCGCGACGACATGAAGCCGGGCGCGGTGGATTATCTGTTCACGCGACCGGTGCGGCGCACGGCGTTTGTTGTATTCAGATACCTGAGTCACCTGGCGTGCACGCAACTGTCATTCCTCTTCGCGTTCGGTGTGTTGGTGGCGGTGGGTGTCTTTCGTGAGATCCCCGGGCTGGCGGCAGGGTTGCCGCTGTTATTGTTCGCGCAGGTGCTCACGATCGCGGCGTTTTCGGCGTTAGGGTTTTTGTGCGCGGTGCTGGTGTCGCGTTATCTGGTGATCGGATTGCTCTACGCGGGCATCATCGAAGCGGGTGTGGGGCAGATTCCGACGCAGCTCAGCCGGCTCTCGATGACGCGGCAGATCCGGGAGTTGCTGGAGCCGGTGATGCTGGGCGTGTCGGACGGATTTTTGGCGGGGGTGGCGTTGTCGACAACCGGGCTCATGCTGGTGTTTTCGGCGGCCTTTGTGGTCGTGGCGGCCGTGGTGTTTTCGATGAAGGAGCTCGCGGGTGTGGCCGCGCGCGAGTGAGGCGGACGGCGTCAAAATCTGCGCAGGGGCTGTAACCTCGGCGGGGTTGGCGGTGAATGAAGAAGCAGAACCGATTTACTTTATGAAACGAATCACCCGCTCACTCCTCGCGCTCAGCCTTCCGCTGATGTCGCTCGCTCCACTCTCCGCCGCCCTCAACAGCTCGATCGTCAGTGGAGATTCGCAATGGGTCCTGCACGTCGATCTGAATTCCTTGCGCGACAGCACGGTCGGCAAGGAGATCGTGACGCAGGCGACCGTGCTCCAAGCGGAGGCGATGAAAGGGAAGCAGATGCCTATCCAAGTGGACGTGCCCAAGCTCCTCGCAACCATCGGCTCGATCACGGCCTATGGCGCCAACCTGTCGCAAGATCCCAACCTGATTGACGGCGCGCTGATTTTCCAAGGCACGCCCGACCTGCGGGCAATCGCCGAAGGCGTGGTGGCGCAGGCAACGGTGACGACGCCGGACATGATTTCGGAGCTGAAGGACCTTCCCTTCGAGGCGTATTCGGTGGCCGGCCAGCTGATCGTCGCATTTCCCAAGGAGCCGATTATCCTGATCAGCAAATCCAAGGCGCAGCTATTGACCGCGCTTAACGTTTACCGCGGTGATGCACCGTCGCTCGCGAAGGTCTCCGCGTCGCCTCTGAAGAGTCTCGTTAAAAACTCCAAGGGCAGTTTTTTCCTCGCGGCGAGTGTGGTGCCCTCGGGGAATTTTTTCCCGGAAAACGCTCCGCAGGCGCGCATCCTTCAGATGGCGAAGTCGGCGTCGGTCGAGCTCGGTGAAAGCAGTCAGCAAACGTTTGCGCACGTGCAGTTGCTCGCGAGTTCGGACGATATGGCGGACAAGCTCATGAAGATCCTGCAGGGCATGGCGGCGATGGCTTCGCTGGCGGAGAGCAGCGACCAGCACCTGACGGAATTTTTGAAATCGGTGGCGGTGACGCGCGAGAAGAACACCGTGACGCTGCGTCTCGCTTATTCGAGTGAGCGACTGGTGCAGATGTTCCGCGACTTGCAGCAGCAGAAGAAACAACCACGGAGGCAGGATGGCGGCGTCCAACGCGATGTGAGCACGGGTCCCGTGCCGCCCGTGGAAGGGAAGGTCCTCTTGCAGTGGACGGCAGACCAGCAGCTTGGGAATATGGGGGTGAGCCCAAAGACGATGGTTTCGCAGACGATCGCGAAAGTTCCGCTCAGCGCCGGATCCGTCATCGTGCTGACCGGT
Organism: uncultured Opitutaceae bacterium; assembly: GCA_946482625.1. The sequence continues at coordinate 4,126 of CAMLSH010000206.1, read as the reverse complement.
CATCGCGATGACGGTGAAAATGCGCGGTTCGATTATGTGGAAATCACCCCGGCCGATGGCGGCATCGCCCAGCGCATCGAAGCCGAGGGCATGACCCTCAACAACTACACTGTCCTCGACACGCGGCATGGATCCGGCGGCAAAATGATCCAATCGCACGATTCCTACGGCACGGCCCGTTTCACCTTTGCCGGCGCCGATGGCGTCTATACGGTCACGGTTCGTTACGTGGACGAGAACGACGGCGCGTCGTCCTTCTTTATCAGCACGCTAGATCCGCAACCCGAGAGCCAGCCTGAGAAACCCTGATTCGCCACCGCTTTTCGGATACACGCGATGACTCTGCCTCCTCCCGCTCCTCCGCAGCACACGCTGGTCTGCCCGCCGCAGATCAGCGCCGAGGAGGCTGCGCTCGTGCGGGCGGCGGCGAGTGGCAGCGGCCAGGCGTTCGAGGCGCTCGTCAGCCAGCACAGCCGGCGCCTGTTTAACTTTCTCTTTCAGATGACACGGCACCGCCAGGATGCCGAGGACCTCACGCAGCGGACGTTTATCAAGGCGTATCAGAATCTCGGGCGTTTCGATCCGCAGCGGCCGTTGATCAACTGGCTGCTCACGATCGCGCGGCGGACGGCGTTGAATCATTTTCGCGATACGAAGCGCTGGGAAGAGATTCCCGAAGGCAGCCAGTCGTCGGAGCCGTCGCCGGCGCGGCAGGCGGAGATTCAGGATCGCTCGGAAAACGTCTGGGCGAGGGCGCGTGAAGTGCTTTCGCAGCGTGAGTTTGAAGTGCTGTGGCTGAGATTTGCCGAAGAACTTTCCACCGAAGAAACTGCGCAGGCCATGGGTTTGACCGTTCCGAATGTGAAGGTCATCGTGTTCCGTGCGCGCCAGCAGCTTTTGAAAGGAGACAACCCTCATGAATGATTCAGAAAACAGTCGTCCACGTTTGATCTGCCGTCTGGTACGCCACTGGGAATCGTCGCGAGGTCCGGTGTCGGGCCACACGTTGCTCGTCACGCGGCACATGGAAACATGCGAAGCGTGCCAGGCATTTTTCGCCGACGATCCGGCCTTCGAGCAGAGTCTGCGTCGCGCGGCCGCCGGGGTGAAAGTCGAGCCGAGGTCCGGTTTTGAACAACGCATCCTGCGCGCCGTGCGCGAGGCCGAGACGCCTCCGGTGACGCGGAAGGTATCCGGGCGCTCGTGGGGAATTTCGCTGGCGGGTGCGGCGGCGGGCGTGGCGCTCGCGTTTATGATTTTTCAGAACAGCGGGCCGGAAAAAACCGGGCCGGAAGTGGCTGGAAATCTGCCGGCGACTGGTACTCAAGAACTGGTGACGCCGGAGGTTTCCGCCGATCCGGATCGGGAGCCGCCGCTGCGGTGGCTGGCGTCGGTCGAGGCACGGCAGTCGGCGTTGGAGCTCGCGAAGCGGAACCCGTTGGAGGAGGAAATGGATTCCGTGTACAACGATGCGCAGGCGGTGTTGGGGTTCCTCGCGTTGAATTTCCTGCCATCGGGGTCGGACGAGAGTCCAGCGCGCCTGCCGAGAGAAGCGGGTGACGCGCGGCAGGGGTGAATGACATTCTGTGGGCGGCGGACGGAATGCCGGCGGGCCGCCGGCGCTCCCGGGACGGATCGGAGTTCCCCGGGCGTGCGTGCGAAAGGGGAAATTTTGAGGAAAACGTGAGCGACGGCTTCACGCGGCGCGGTGTTTGCATGAGGATGACTGCGTGCGTCGTTTTTCTTTTATCCCATCGAGCGTTCCCATTTCCCCGGTCGCGGTTGCGGCGGGATGCGTCGTGCTGTTGAGCGGCACTATCGTGCGAGCGCAGGAGACGAGGGCGTTGCCGGAGTTGATTGTATCCGCGTCGCGGGCACCGCAGGCGGTGGCGGATGTGCCGTTGGCGGTGAGCACGATTCCGGCGGAGCGGCTGCGCGGGGCGGTGGCGGTGGATGTGGCGTTGCGGGAGGTGCCTGCGTTCGGACTTTTTCGAAGGACGAGCAGTGTGACGGCCAATCCGACGGCGCAGGGTGTGTCGTTGCGCGGGATCGGACCGAGCGGGGCGAGTCGCTCGCTGGTGTTGCTCGATGGCGTGCCGTTGAACGATCCGTTTGGCGGATGGGTGACGTGGAGCGCGGTACCTAGGATGTCGCTCGGCGGAGCGCAGATTATCGCGGGCGGTGGATCGAGCGTATGGGGAAGCGCGGCGCTCAGCGGCGTGGTGGCGTTGGAGAGTGCGCCGATGGAGGCGGAGGCTCGGGAGTTGCGCGTGGAGGTGGGCGATTTTGAAACGGTGCGGGGCGAGGCGGCGGTGACGCAGGGAGTGGGCAGGGGATTTTTGCGGGTGAGTGCCGAGGCGTTTTCGACGGAGGGTTTTTATGCGCTGAAGGAGGCGGATCGCGGGGCGGTGGAACGGCCGTTTTCGTCGGAGCATCAGACGGCGCAGGTGGAATGGGCGGCGCCGGTGAGTGAGACGGTGAGCGCGAAAGTGACGGGGCGGGTCTTCAATGAGGAGCGCGGGAATGGGACGGCGATGCAGGCGAATGCTTCGCGCGCCGGTTTTGCGTCCGTGGCGCTGGCGGGAAGTCCGCGGCCGGGGCTGACGTGGGAGGCGGTGGCGTATGCGCAGCGGCAGAGTTTTGAGAGTTTTTTCTCGGCGGTGAATGCGGCGCGGAGTGCGGAGGCGCCGGCTAACGATCAGTTCGATGTGCCGGCGACGGCGGCTGGCGGGGCGTGGAGTGTGTCGTGGAAAGCTGGAGACGATTCGCGGACGACGGCAGGGGTGGATGTGCGCTGGGTCGAGGGGGAGACGCGGGAGGATTTCTTTTTTCAAGCGGGGCAGTTTGCGCGGCGGCGGTTTGCGGGCGGGGAGCAGGCGTTTGCGGGATTGTTTGTTCACCATGATCGTGCAGTTGGGGAGCGGTGGCGGGCGTCGGTCGATGTGCGGGTGGATCGCTGGGAGAACACGGATGGGCATTTGCGCGAGGTGGACCGGGCGACGGGCGCGATCGTGACGGAGCAGGCTTTTGCGCGAGGAGACGGAACGGAGCTGAGTCCGCGTCTCGGGCTGGTGTGGAAGGCGGCGGAGGCGGTGCGCGTGCGCGGGGCAGTTTACCGGGCGTTCCGGGTGCCGACGTTGAACGAGTACTACCGGCCGTTTCGGGTGGGGACGGTGAACACGCTCGCCAATGCGGCGCTGCGACCGGAGACGCTCACGGGCGGGGAAATCGGCGCGGAGCTTACGCAAGGAGCGGTGACGCTGGAGGCGACGGGGTTTTGGAATGAGGTCGAAGACGCGGTGGGCAACGTGACGTTGTCGACGACGCCGGGGGCGACGACGCGGCAGCGCCAGAATCTGGATACGGTGCGGGTGCGTGGGGCGGAGTTGAGCGCGGGCTGGCGTTTGGGGGAGACGGTGGCGTTGCGCGCGAGTTATCTGTGGAGCGACTCGGAGGTGACGGAGGCGCGGGCGCAGGCGTCGCTCGTGGGGAAGCGGCTGGCGCAGGCGCCGGAGCATAAGGCGACGGCTTCGGTGACGTGGAGCGCGCCAGGCGGGGTGGAGTTGCGCGTGGCGGGACGTTATGTGGGCGAGCAGTTCGAGGATGACGAGAATGTGTTGGTGCTGCGGGAGGCGGTGGTCGCGGATGTGAGCGTGGAGAAGACGTGGGCGCGGCGGGGCGGCGGAGCGGGTGCGCAGGTGACCGTGTTCGCGGCGTGCGAAAATCTTTTTGATGAGGACGTGATGACGAGCCGGAGTGCGGCGGGGTTGATCACGTATGATGTGCCGCGGTGGGTGCGGGGTGGGGTGCGGGTGGTGTGGTGAGGCGCGAGCGGAGCGCGCAGAGGCCAGAGGTGGAGATGCCAGAAGCCAGATGCCGGAGGCCGGAAAGAAAGATCCAGATGCCAGAAACCGAAAGGGAGAAGCTGCGGAAGGGCGGAGGAGGAGACGAATTTTTTAACCACTAAAAGGTTTCGGCCAACGGCCGAAACTTCGGGGTGTGGCTTCGGCTGATCGCCTGCGCCGAGCGAGCGGAGGGGTCTGCTGATCGCAGACCGGAGATCGGAGCCGGGGGCAGGATTTACGGGATGGACGGGATTCGGATGTTGTTGGGCTTACAGTTCGGG
>CAMLSH010000205.1 GCA_946482625.1 uncultured Opitutaceae bacterium | reverse complement strand
TCGCGCTCCACCAGCGGGATGATCGTCTTCTCGATCAGCTCCAAAAACTCCGCCGCCTGCCCCGAGGTGTCCGCCGTCATATTCGGGAACACGACGGGCGACAGATCGCGGCAACGCAGCTCTCCGTAGTTCAGATTCTCGCCCGCATAGCCGATGGCCACGGTGATAAAATCGGGCACCGTTTTGTCGTAAACCAGGCTGCCCTTGATGCTGTTGATCTTCACGAAGTCCCAATAGCCATCCGTCACGAACACCACTGGATAACGTTTATTCTTCGCCTCCGCGAAATCCGCCGGCAGGCCGATGATCAGCTGATACTCCCGGTCCGCCACCGTGCGCGGCAACACCCGTACCTCCGATCCGGGAATCGAATACGCGGGAAACGGCCCTTTCGCCTCTTCTCCGCGAGCGCCCGTCGCCGAAGCGACCAGCGCGATCATGAACAACCACACCAGGGGAAAATGCGTTTTCATCCCTCCTCTTTGCCAAAACCCTCGGCCAAAAGAAAGCCGCCCGCCTTGGCTTCTACACTCGATGAGTTGAGTTCAGCCGCCCCTGCGGACAAGACGGCCGGTGCCTGCGCCCGAGGCGGTCTCGGCCCGGCAGGATCGCAGACCCTCCGCCGAATGTAGGCGGGGTGCCCCCACCCCGCATAAGGCTGATTTGACGGATGACGCGAAAGCGGGGTGAGGACACCCCGCCTAAATCCATCGAATCGAAACGCTCAGCCCTTCACCACCGCGCGCGGATCGGTCCCGTTGATGAACGCTTCGATGTTCATGTAACCATCGCCGTTAAGATCGCTGGTCGCATCGGAGGCATTTTTCGGATCGAGGCCGTGCTTCGTTTCCCACGCGTCCGGTAGTCCGTCGCCGTCCGTGTCTGTATACGGCGTGCCCTCATAGCGCGGATACCCGCCAACTTCCGACGGATCGGTGACAAAACCCTTCGTTACCATCTCGGCCATTTCGTCGATCCACTTCTGATCGTAGCGCACCGCGGCCGCTTTCGCTTTCGACTCCGGCGCGATGGTCACCTTCGCAACGTCGCCGGTCTTCACCATCTTCACGACACGTTGGTCCACCGCGTCGCGCGTCGGCAGGGTCGCGCCGGAGTTTTCCAGAACGGCATCAAATGCTTCGCCAGCCGGTTGGATCGCGATCGGCGCATGCGCAACCGGCGCCTTCGCACGGATCGCCGCCAACGCCTCCTCCAGCGAGCCGGTGACAAACGTCATGCCCGCCAGCTGAGTCTTCATTTTCGCAACGTACTCATCGCGTTTCACCGGATCTTTAGGTGCGAGCGTCATCTTCTCGTCCATCCACTCCTCGCGCGTCGTCACATCCGGCTGCACGCCGCCATCCCAGTTGTCCTTCGTCACACGTTTGTTTCCGTGAACGATGTTCCCCTCCACGTACGCCTTCCCGAAATTATTCACGACCGTCTTGCTGCGCTCGCTCTCGGGCTTCAGCAGCCGATACGCGATCGGCTCATCCGGCGTGCCGGGACCAGGTTTGAAGGTGTTATTGATGATGTTGAAAAAGCTCCGGTGATCGCCGCCATCCACCGTGCGGTGACGATAATTGAAGACCACGTTGTTCGCGAAGGTGAAGTCTCCGTACATGCCGACGCTCGGGTTGCGACCGGTATTCGAGGCCCAGAGATTGTGATGAAACGTGCTGTTGAGCCCGCCGATGGTGGAGCCAAACGCGTGGTGATACGTGTTCAACGCCTCCGAGAAGATCGAGTTCTGGATCGTGATGTTCACCGTCGGCAGCTTCAGGTCCGGCGTCTTGGGATTGCCGTCGTGATCGTGCATGTGGCGGTACATCGACATGTTTTCGTCGAGTCCCCACGAAGCCGATACGTGATCGATGATCACGTTGCCGACCGGATTGCCGCCGATGGAATCGTTGCGCTCGGTCGCGTCCGTGGCTCCGCGGCGAAACCGCATGTGCCTGATCACGATGTCGTGCGTCTCCAGCTCCACCGTGTTGCCCGCGATGCAAACGCCGTCGCCAGGTGCCGTGGCGCCGGAGATCGTGATGTAAGGCGCGCGGATCACGATGCGGTTTTTGAGCTGGATGATGCCGGCGACGTTAAACACCACGATGCGCGGTCCGGCCGTCTCGCACGCCTCCCGAAAACTCCCCGGGCCGCTGTCGTTGAGATTGGTCACGACCAGCACCTTGCCGCCGCGTCCGCCAAACGAATACATGCCGCCGCCCTCCGCTCCTGGAAACGCCGGGATCTTCGCCTGTGGCAGATCGCCCGGCTCCGCCGCACCGGGCAGATACGGTTTCCCCTTCGCCGCCCACGCCTGGATCTCGGGCAGCTGCTTCGCGAAGAGCTCGTCAGAGCGTTTCTTTTCCGCCGCGACGCGTTCGTCCGTGACCTTCTGCACCGCCGGATCGATGCGCGGATAACCCTGCGCAAGGGCCTCGGGGCCAGCCAGCAACACACTGGAAACAACGGTCACGGCACAGCTAAACGAGCGAAGGGTTTTCATAGGGTAGTAAGAGGGATCGGGTTTGTGTGACAGAGTATGCCCGCGCCTTCGTTACTCCAACATTATGGACCGTCCGGCGGCCCCGCTCGCGCAGTTCCGGTCGCGAGGGAGTTCACCGGCCCGCTTCGGGAGGGCGCCCGTAAACGTCCTCCAGCACCGGGCTGACCTCGGCCACCAGACGCACCTCGACCGTCAATCCCAGGGGCAGCCCTGGACAATTTTTCGCGATCGCCGTGGCTTCGTCGATGTCCGCCACCTTCAAAAAGATATAGCCGCCGATCACCTCCTTCGCCTCCGCGTAAGGACCGTCGATCACCCGTTCGCCGCGCGCACCGGAAACTACGCGGCCGCCCAGTCCCAACGGTCGGCCGTGCTCCACTTTGCCTTGGGCCGCGAGCCCGTCGTACCAGTCGTTCCATTGTTTCGCCAAAACCTTCTGCTGCTCAGGCGTCAGATGCGCGTGGGTTTCCGGACCGGCGTTCCGGAAAAGCAACATGAACGAGGTGGCGGCGGCAGGCGGGGTCTTCGTTGGAGGCATGACAGCGCATTTTTTGCTGCGACGAAAGGCTTGCCGTCAACTGTCGCTTTCTCCGACGGTCACCCCAATCCGGCGTGCGAGTATCCCCGCTTTTTGTCTGCACGCTGGCTGCCTTCAACTCCCATGCACTGTCTTCGCCTCCTCGCCGCCATCGTTCTCACGTCGGTCTCCATCGCGCCCCTCTCCGGCCAGATGCAGGTTTTCGCCCGCCATAAAGGCGAACCGCTGCCCGTCGCCGGTTACCGCCTCAACTCCTGGCATGTCCAAAAGGATGGCGACACGCTCTCGCTCCACAGCCGCATTATCGACGAGTACACGATTCGAGCCGGGACCGGCTTCGGCGATGGTTTCGTTCAGGTCTCAGGCATCGAGGCCGACACCGATCCGCTTCGCAACGCCACGCCCAAAGAACGCACCGCCCCCTCCGCCATCCGCTTTCGCTATCGCGCGCAGATCGTCAGCGACCGCCCGCTGTCGTACGGCTACGCCCTGCTCACCTTCACCACCGGCGGCTCCGTCGGCACCCACCTTCTTCCCATCGGCTCGCTCTCCGCGGGCAGCACGAAGGAACTGGAGCTCGAGATCACCAGCGCCGTCGAATCCGTCGGCACGCTCCACATCTTCTCCGAAGGCCGCGAGCTGCGCAGCACCCATCATCCGGATGCGTACGATGTGAACGAATACTACGCATCGCTGACCAAAAACAGCCAGGTTCTCTCCGCCGCCGAGCTCTTGAAGTGGGAGCAATCATTCCAAAACACCCTCTCCTTCGATGGCCGCCTCCTCGCCACTCAACGAGAACGGGACGGCAAGCACCGCCTCCTCATCTACGACCTTCAGACGATGTCCTTGCTCCACGACATCCCGGTCGTCAGCGCCGACAGCTGGTTCGGCTACCTTACATGGATCTCCAACACGGAGCTCGCCTACGTGGCGCAAGATCGCCCCGAAACCGACTCGCCCGGCGCCGTGAACGAACACTATCTCCATCTTTTCGATACAGCCACCGGTAAAGCCGCCAGACTGCTCGATGAGGTTTACGCCATCATCACTCCCGTCCTCGACACACCCCACGTCCTTGTCGTCAAAGGCGGTCGCTACGGTCACATATTTTTCAAGTACGACGTCCGCACGCGAAAGAGTTTCGACCTCCAGGAGCCCGACTCCGGTGGCTACTACTTCGACCGCCAGGGTAACGCCCGCCTTCGCGTGCGCTACGAAGGCGATAAAATCGTCTACGATTTCCGCCCGCGCCCCGACGATCGCTGGCGCTCGCTCGATGATTCGGTGAAAACCCCCGGCCTCCACTTTGACCTCCCCGCCGCCAAACTCCTCGATCGGGTGGCGGACATCCACTCTGTCGGCCCCGACGGCGACACGCTCTACGTCTCAACCCGGCTCGGCACCGACCGCTTCGAACTCGCCGCCTACAGCATGTCCGAGGGTGTCATTAAACAGACCATTGCGAAACATCCTCGCTACGACCTCACCGTCACCGATGGCGGAGCCACTCGCCTACTCTTCGCCAAATCCTCGCCGCAGCTCCTCGGCATCGTTTTCGAAACGCAAAAAATTCAGGTCGTCTGGCTGGACCCACGCTACGCTGCGACGCAAAAGGCGATCGACGCCGCCCTGCCCGGTCGCACCAACCTTCCCCTCGATTGGTCGATGGATGGCAGCACCTTCATCTACTTTTCCTCCAGTGACCGCGACCCCGGCGCCATCTACGTCTTCCGCCCGCAGGAATCCCGCCTTATAGTCATTTACAAAGCCAGCGAGCACACTGACGACCGGCGGATGTCTCCGACCACGCCGATCGAATTCACCGCCCGCGACGGCCAGAAAATTCCCGCCTATGTCACCCGTCCGAAGGACGCCGGCTCCTCGCCGACTCCGCTCGTCGTCTCCATTCACGGCGGCCCGACCCTCCGCGACAGCTGGAGATTCGACAGCTTCAACCAATTCTTCGCCTCGCGTGGATACACCGTCCTCCAGGTCAACTATCGCGGGTCCTCCGGCTACGGCGCAGCCTTCCAAAGTGCCGGGCTTCGCAACCGCATCGACACCGTCGTGATCGACGACATCGCCGACGGCGTCCGCCACCTCATCGCGCGGGGCGAGGTGGATCCTGCCCGGGTGGTTGTCACCGGCGGCAGCTTCGGCGGCTGGGCGACCTACACGAGCCTCATCCGCTATCCCGACCTCTATCGCGCCGGCATCGCGATCGCCGCCGTCTCCGACTGGCGCACCTCCCTCAAGGACAGCAAACAACGTTTCGATAATAAATTCGGCCACGTCTTCTGGAAATCGCTTTTGGCGCGAGAGAGTTTTGCAGAAGACGAACCGTTCATTTCGCCGCTCAAGCGCGCCGCCGAGATCAAACAGCCCGTCTTCATCGTCCACGGCGAAAACGACACCGTCGTGCACGCCGGCGAGGCAAGGCTCATGCTCAACGCCCTCAAGAAGCACAACGCGTTCGTCGAAGCCCGCTCCTTCCCGCACGCGACTCACACGTATTGGTCTTTCGACGACCGCGTCGCTCTTTTCAACGCCTCCGCCCTCTTTATCGAGAAACACCTCGGCAAACCCGACGCCCCCGCCACTCCACCAGCAATCACCGCCGCTCCCTGATCCGCACCGGAGAACCGGGTGACGATCTGCTGGCTTTTCCGGACCGACGTTCCGGAAAAGCAGCATGAACGAGGCGGCCAGGGGATATCGGGGAAGTTGCGATGGGGCGTCTTCCATGAGCGCCCCCCGAAGCCGTTCGTCAAAACCGCGCGCGCCCCGACCAGGCGCGGCACGGCTTCTGCAGGGACCCGCAATCATCCGCCAAGATCGTCAACTCTCGGCAGAACCAATGTCCAATCGAGCAGTCTGCACGCCGACCTCGCTCACATGAAACACAACATCCTGCTCTTCGATTTTCTGCGCGCCGTCGCAGCTGTCGCGGTGGTGCTTTGTCACTGCGCGATTTTGGGAGGAGGCATCCTCTTCAACAGCGTCGGAGAACGCGCGGTCGATGTATTCATGTTCACCTCCGGTTTCCTGATGGTGTTCACCGCCACCAAGTCCCGGGAGTACCAACAGCTGGAAACACAAAAGGGTGTCAGGACTTTCTGGCTCCGCAGATTTTTCCGGATCTCGCCGCTCTACTATCTCATGTTGATCGTCGCGGTCATCGCCGCCCCCTATCTCGGCGCCTGCCGGGATAACATCGCGGCCGTCTTAACGGGAGCGGAGACGCCGGTTGACCGCTATTTTTTCTCCAGCGTGAGCTCCACGCTTCTCTGGCACTTCTCCTATCTCTTCGGGCTCGTCCCCTCGAAGGCGTTTTCGACGCCACTACCCGACTGGAGTCTCAGCCTGGAGATGCAGTTCTACGCCGTTTTCCCGTTCGTCTTTTTCCTGCTGCGCCGTCACCTCCCGTCCTTTCTCGGACTCTGCGCGGGGATGATGGCGCTCGCGTGGTACATCGAACACTCCACGGCGGCGTTTCCGATGCCGTCGTTTCTCCCTCTTAAATTTCACGTCTTCGCCGCCGGTATGCTCACCGGTTCCGCATTGCTGAACGCGAGTCTGTCACAAGGCCGTCTGCTGTACGCACTCGCCTTCGTGGTGGTCAGTTTCGGCGAACGCAGCGGCCTGCTCTCGGCGTTCATCCTGTGCTGTCAATTCGTGCTGATGCTTCCCCACCTGGCGCTGGGCTCGACAGGCCGCCTTCTGGCCCGCTGGAACACCCGGATTTGCAGTCTGGCCCCGGTCAAATTTTTCGCGGACATCTCCTATTCGCTCTATCTCGTCCACCTGTTGATCGCGTTGCCGGTTTTCGGATACGTCTTCTCCCACCCGGATCTACCCTCGCCGATCGGATCGCTCGGCATTTGGGCGATGTACTCGGCGGGCATCCTGGCGGTGAGCGTGGCGATCTCGTACGTGACTTACCGCTTCATCGAACTCCCGGGCATCGAGCTCGG
>CAMLSH010000204.1 GCA_946482625.1 uncultured Opitutaceae bacterium | reverse complement strand
ACTGGAAAGGGTGCCTCTCGGGAGGCACGCGAGGATTCACTCAATCGAGGGAGAGACGGGCCTTCGTCGGGGTGTTATTTTGGGAAACACCCCACCCCGATACCCCACCATTACCTCACGGCATCGATGCCACCCTGCCATGTCGATGTTTCTGCGCACATCTCCGCTCGTGCCCCTCAAGCACTGTCACCGGATATGGACCAGCCTGCGGTGACGTTTTCATCGCTTTCCGCCTGCGCCTTTACCCTTTCCCCGCCTCATCCAACCAAACGCTTACAACCCATGAGCAATGTTATGATCAAATCGGTGTACTCACAAAACGGAGACGTGCCTGCAGCCGCCCGGCGCCCTCGAACTATTTCAGGTGGCGCGCTCGGAACGATATTGGCAGCGCTGCTGGCCGCCCAAGCCATCGGCCAGGACAATGTGGTCTTGTTCAATACGGAGGCCCCTGGCGAATCGAAGAAGATCGAACTCTGGGGATTCGACACCGCCTGGTTGTGGGATGCGAATGTCATTCGCGGCGTGAATTTCACGGGCAGGGAACGGACCGATGTGATCCGCTTTTCTTTCACGGGCGACACGCCCCTCGTTGATACGGATGGCGACGGTCGCAACGACGAGCTCACCGGCGCGGGCTTGGAAGAGTTCAATTACCGGATGTCGATCGTCAATACCTACACGGACGCCGCGACCGCCCTCTACCTGAACAACGACACGGACAATTGGAGCAGCAATCCGTACCTGGGCAGTGGCGGCGTGGATCCCTACAAGTGGGCCGAGCTCATCGCCGTGACGGCGCAGAAGGCCCAGCTTGCCGGGCGCACGGTGCTCTCGGTGGCTCCGTTCAACGAGCCGGACCATGGCACCTGGCAGGGGAACGTCTCCCGATTCGGCGACGTCGCCTGGCAGCTTCGTTGGAGCGGGGCCTTCCCGGCCTTCAACTATTCAACTCCGGCCTTCATCAGTATCATGGGCGGCAATACGCTCAACAACGACCAGGCCGCCTCCTGGTATGACACCCTCAATGGCTGGGGTTTTGTCGAGGAAGGGAATACCCACCAACTCGCCGGCAGTTTCGACACCTACGCCAACTTCTACACCAACGTTCGTGCAAACGGCGACGTCGCGACAAACGACGAGCTTCACAACGTTATGGAGGCGATGGTCGGCGCGCAGTACGGCATGAACGTCGGCATCTGGTGGGGCACGGCTCAACGCGCCCGCGGCGAATTCGTCAAAGCCAGCGACGGCATGCGGCTGGCCTACGCGGAAAACCGCCCCAACTGGACGGCCGCCTCGGTTTACCGAGGGCCGAATGGAAAGGTGCAGGCGTTTGTCGGCGAGTCCGAACGCCAGGCCAACGTCACGACCTTCCGCCTCTTTTCAAAGGATCGCCCCGTATTCTACGACGGCCATGGACCACTGCGGGCCTTTGACGTGACCACCACGGGCGCTCCGGGCTATCAGACACCCAACCACCACAACGCCGAGCGCGTGCTCAACGTCACGTGGGGCGAGGACGTGCAGCCCGTGATCGACGGCCGTTACTATCTGGTCAACCGCGCCAGCGGGCAGGTGATCGAGGTCGCTGGGGCCAGCGCGGACAACGGCGCGGACCTCGTGCAGAACGTGTCCTCCGGGGCCGCCCATCAGCAGTGGGAGATTCGCCCGCTGCCGAACTCCCGCGGAGGCGATTACAGCTATTTCAAGTTCGCGGCCGGCCACAGCGGCAAGGCGCCCGACGTGTACGGGTGGTCCCTCACGGAAGGCTCCCCCATCCGCCAATGGGAACAAGCGACGAATCCGGATTGGCCGTATCCAGGCGACAACCAGATCTGGTTCCTCGACTACGTCGAAGATGGCTGGTTCAGGATCGGCAGCGGCTGGAGCGGTCTTTATCTCGCGACCGACGGGGCCACGATCGTCCAGCGTTCAGCCAGCGATCAACACAGCCAGCAATGGCGCCTTATTCCCCTCGGCGCGAATCCGGCGGATCGCACACCTCCCTCCAGGCCGTTTGCGGTGCAGGCATCCGCCCAGGCGGCGTCCGTACGGATTGGATGGAAGTCCACCAAGCACGGCGAAGCCTGCACGTACAACGTCCTGCGCTCGACCTCACCCAGCGGTCCGTTCGAAATCGTCGCCCGCGGGCTGACGACCACGTCCTACACGGACCCATCGGCCAATCAGACCATGCCGTACTACTACGCGGTGGTGGCGGTCGATCCCTCGTACAACCGCTCCGCCAAGTCCACCGTCGTCAGCGCAACACCGACCGGTGCTCCGTCGCTCGTGGCGCACTACGCGTTCCAACTCGATGCGAAGGACGAAAGCGTTAATCACAACAACGGTGTGTTGGAGCCTGGGGCCGCCTACGTCCCGGGCGGCCTCGATGGCAGCACGCTCGCACTCAATGGAGAAGGCTATGTCAGTCTGCCGGCGGAGGTCGTCAACTATGACCAGGCCACCCTTGCCGCGTGGGTCTATTGGCGCGGCGGCCAAAACTGGCAGCGGATCTTCGATTTCGGCAACGGCACGAGCGAAAGCCTCTTCCTGACTCCCGCCAACTGGTCGGGCACCAACATGCAGTTCACAATTTCGAAGGACGGCGTGGGAACGCATGACCTCATCGCGCCGTCGCTGCCGGTTGACGCCTGGTCCCACGTGGCCGTCGTGTTCGGGAACGGAACCGCTGAACTGTTCGTCAACGGCGTCCTCAAAGCTTCGACGGCCACGACCATCAAGCCTTCCGACATCAATCCAGTTCTCAACTACATCGGCAAGAGTCAGTGGCCCGACCCCGTGTTCAACGGTGCGATCGATGACTTCCGCATCTACAACTATGCGCTGAGCGCAGACGACCTTGCCAACCTTGCCGCGGCCAGTCTGGAGCCTCCGCCCGGACCGGCGAAGATTGCCCTCGAGAATGCCGACTTTGAGGCGGGCGTGGGCAGTTGGCCCGAGTTCGACGGTTTCGACAACCCGGCCCATGATGTCCCCGGTTGGAGGAATTTCCCCTCCTCCATGGACTCCGCCGGCGTCGAGGCCGGAAATGCCTGGTGGGGCACCTACAACGGAAGTTTCTCCGCCTTCCTCTTCCCGGGCCGCGGAGCGTATCTCCAGAGCCAGTACACCATCAAGGCGGGTGACTCGTTCGACATCGGATACGCGGCCAAGATCTGGTGGGGGGCGTCGCAATGGACTGCCACGCTGTTCTACGACAATCCGGCGAACGTGATCGGCAGTGTCTCGTCCGACATCAACGGCGGCTGGTCGAACTACTCCGGCCGGATCGCCGCGACGCCCGAGTCGGTGGGCGGCAAGCTGGGTATACTGTTCGTCAATACCGGTGCGGACGTGGCGACGCTCGATGCAGTCACCTTGGCTCCGGTCCTGCCGGAGATGGCGCCGCCCCTGCTCGTCGAAACCGACCGAACCGTCCTCGCCCCCGCGAATCACAAGATGCGGGAGGTGAAGATCAAAGCCCGTTTCTTTGACCCGTCTGTCGACCCGGTCCAGCTTGGCCTGAATGTGGCCTGCTTCATCGCGAGCGATGAACCCGATGACGGCGTCGAGGACGGCCATACGACGGGCGACGTCAACGGCTCCGACGGTTATACCGCGCCCGTTCCGGTCACGCTCACTTGGGATGGCTCGGCGTATGTGGCCACGGTTCGCCTGCGTGCCGAGCGCAGCGAGTCCGGTTCGGGCCGGGTATATACCATCGTCTGCGACGCCGTTGACGGTTCGGGCAAGAGATACACCACAAGTTGCGAAGTGCTGGTCCCAAAGAGTCACTTCGGGTGCAGGAACGAATGATAAGTAGGCGCAGATCCGCCTGCTGATTTTCCAGCGCGTGTTTTCAAACGGCGTTCACCTGTGGGGCCCGACCTCGGTCGTGGCCTCCACCGCGGGGCCGAACGAAAGGGCCTAACCGGAAGCGTCGAACTTTGCACTTCCCACACGGCCCCCGGGGTGCCTCCGAGCGCAGAGGTTCACCCCGGCAATCGCTCTCGCCAGCGGGCTGAGCATGAGAACTTCCCATGTTCAGCCGTTTTGCGATCCACGGATTGCCCGTCCTTTGACGAGCTCCGCCCGCTGAACGGATTTAGAGCGAATCCAAGAGCGGTGTTCCGGTCGGGCGGATCAAAGACGCGATCACCCCACCGCCAGCTGTCATATAGTTTGCCCCCCAAACCGCCCGCCGGCTTTCCGGTGGAGATTGGCAGGTCAGCATCCCACCGTCGGTCTGGTTCTGGTGGACTGCCGATCGAGGCCGACACACGTCAGGCGGAAACGCCATGTTGAGCACTCAACGTAACACACCCGAGTTGCCACGCCCAAGACCTTCCGGCGGCCTCCAAAGCGCCTTTTTATCGGACGCGCATCCTTCGGGCATCCTCCTTACTTCCTCTTTACTCCTCTTTACCCCCTTCGATCCATGCTTTCCGGCCTCGTATGACCCAAGATCGCGTGGTTTTGGCGGACCAACCGATCAGACACGGCCGAACGCGGTTTTCGTGCTTCAGTCATCCTTCGTACATCCTTCGATGACGCTTCGATGAAGTCCTTTCCGGGCCTTCCGGCCTTCGTGGCGTCAGGGACTCGCTTCATTTGAGTCAATCGCCCCTGGCCAAATCCAACGGCTGCAGGCCATACACTGACCAATGCGCCCATTCTAGGATTCAGCCATTCATGGCTGGCGCCGCCGGCGTCAGCAGTTTCCGGGAGGAGCGCGCACGCCAACGGCGCTGTTCGGCGGCAATCCACGTTTCCCAGCGATCGCCCCTCCGCCAGAACGGCACTTAGCAAGTGCCGCTCCCGCATCGCTCAGCGCGCTCGGAGTAAGAGCTCCACCTCGATCGCGTCCGCCGCTCTTCGTTTAACGACGAAACCATCGTCGTCGTTGCTCCGGCGTCGCTCTCTCGCAGCACAGTCGTCGCAACCAACGGTTGCGTCATCGCCCACCGAACCCTTCGCGACGACGCCACCCGGCGGCCCTCCCCTGCCCTGACGAACTCCTGGCGACGCAACGCGCCCGTCAGTTCATCCAAACCACGCCCCTTCCGAGACAAACCATGCTCACCACCCTGCCCCCGTTTCATCAACCCTTCCGTCTTTTCGCCGCGGGCATCGCGATGGCAATCGCCTCCGCTGCACCCGCCTCCGCCGCCACCTACACCGTCAACTCGCTCGATGCTCTCCGCACGCAGATCGGCAGCGCGGTCCCCGGCGACACCATCATCGTTGCCAACGGCGTCTACACCAGCACCGCCTCGATCCCGATCAACAAGGTCGCCACTGCCGCCGCGCCGATACTCATCAAAGCCGAGACGATCGGTGGCGTGGAAATCAACGGCACCGCCGGCTTCACCTTCGCCAGCCCCGCTGCGTACGTGACCGTCGAAGGGTTCAAGCTCACCCACTCCGCCGCGATCAATCTCCCGAACGGCACGAGCCACTGCCGCCTCACGCGCAACATCATCGAACTCGCCATCGCGCCCGGGACCGACGTGTCCTACGTCAACATCGCCGGCTACGATCACCAGATCGACTACAACGAGCTCCGCAACAAATCCACGCTCGGCAACATGCTCGATATCACCGGCAGCGGCAGCCAGGTGGCCCGCCGCCTTTGGGTTCACCACAACTATTTCCACGACTTCACCAGCCCGGGCGGCAACGGCGCGGAGACCATCCGCTGGGGACTCAGCGGCTTGAGTCTCTCCACCGGCGATGGACTTTGTGAATACAACCTCTTCGTCCGCTGCACCGGCGAGAACGAGATGATCTCCAACAAATCCTCCGGCAACACGTATCGCTACAACACCGTCCTCGAGTCGCCTGGTGCCGAGATCAGCCAGCGCCACGGCGACAATTGCCTCTATTACGGCAACTACATGCGCAACACCGCGGGCATCCGCGTCTACGGCGACAGCCACCAGATCTTCAGCAACTACCTCGAAGGAAATACCCTCGGCATCACCATGGGCAATGGAGACGGCGACGTTCACAACGGCGCCCCGCTGACCGCGCATGATCGCCCCGACAACAACGTCGTTACGTTCAACACGCTCATCAATAACGGCACTCACTACCAGATGGGCGGCCGCACGAACGGTCTCGGCGCCACCAATACGACCTTCGCCAACAACCTCATGCAGGGTGGCACCACCTCCGTGAGCATCAGCTCCACCGCGCCCTACACCAATCCCGTGTGGGAAGGAAATATCGTCTGGAACGTCACCAACGGCGGCGGCACCTCGATGCCCGCCGGCACCTACACGATCGTGAATCCGCTGCTCGCCGCGGATGCAAACGGCGTCCACCATCTCCAGGCCGGCAGTCCCGCGATCGACAGCGCCGCCGGTACTTACGCCGCGGTTACAGTCGACCTGGATGGCCAGCCCCGCAGCGCCGCGAAGGATATAGGCGCCGACGAATTTTCCTCCGCCCCCGTCATCGCAAAAATCTTAACGCCCGCCGACGTCGGTCCGTTTGCCGGCGGCACCGTTACACCTCCGCCACCCGTGACGCCTCCGATCGTTTTTGAATCGGAGGACCTGATCTACACGCCCACCGGAGCAACCGCGAGTGTGGCCAACGAAACAACCGCGAGCGGTGGTGCCTTTGCTAGCAACTTCAAATATGTCTCGCTTGGCGCGGACGGCACCCCTCCGCCTCCAGACGGCGAATATATCGACTTCATCCTGCCCGATGTTCCCGCCGGCACCTACAACCTCAAAATGCGGTACAAATCGCATTCATCGAATCGCGGCATCCTTCAACTCTCCGTCGATGGCGCCCCGCTCGGCAACACCCTCAACCAGCGCGCCTCCGCGACCTATCGCGAAACCGACTTCGGCGTGGTACGCTTCGCCTCCACCGCCAGCCATACCGTCCGCCTCGCCGTCGTCGGCAAAGACGCGACCGCCTCCGTCTACACGATCACCTCCGACACGTTCTCACTCGCGCCCGACAAGATCCCGCCCGCGATCACCGTGCCGTCCGCAATCACCGTTC
>CAMLSH010000203.1 GCA_946482625.1 uncultured Opitutaceae bacterium | reverse complement strand
GCCGACAATCTTTTCATGATGTTCATCTTTTGGGAGCTGGTCGGTTTCAGCTCCTGGCTGCTCATCAATCACTTTTGCGACAAGCAGTCCGCCGCCGATGCCTCGAAGAAAGCCTTCATCGCGAATCGCGTGGGCGACTTCGGTTTCATCCTCGGCATCGTCTGGTGCTACTACGGACTCGGGACCGTCAGCCTCGACGGCATCAGCGCCGCCGTTGCCGCCAAACTCCAGGCCGGCGAAGTCATCCACGCGGGCATCCCGTTGCTCCTCTTCTGCGGCGCCGTCGGTAAATCCGCGCAGCTCCCGCTTCACGTATGGCTTCCCGACGCGATGGAAGGTCCGACGCCCGTCTCCGCGCTCATCCACGCCGCCACGATGGTCGCCGCCGGTATCTACATGCTGTGCCGCTTGGAGCCGCTCTTTGCCGCCGCTCCGTTCGCTCTCGATGTTGTGATGTGGATCGGCGTCATCACCGCCGTTTACGCCGCGCTCTGTGCGATCACGCAGAGCGACATCAAGAAGGTCCTCGCGTACTCCACGCTCTCGCAGCTCGGCTACATGGTCGCGGCCTTCGGACTCGGCCGGCTTGAAGAAACACAACCCACCGATCTTGGCCCTGTTACGGTTACACTCTTCGCCGGCGCCGGCATTGCGATGTTCCACCTGATGACGCACGCCTTCTTTAAGGCGCTGATGTTCCTCGGCTCGGGCTCCGTGATCCACGGCTGCCACCACGAACAAAATATTTTCAAGATGGGCGGCCTCGCGTCCCGCATGAAACTCACGTTCATCACGTTCACGCTCGGCGTGCTCGCGATCATCGGCTTCCCGATGCTATCTGGATTCTTCTCCAAAGACGCGATCCTGCTCCTCGCCTTCGAGAAAAACACCCTCGTCTTCGGTCTGCTCGCATTCACCGCGGTGCTGACCTCGTTCTACATGGTCCGCATGTGGAAGCTCGTCTTCCTAGGCAAACCTCGCAGCGACGAAGCCGATCATGCGCACGAAGGCGGTTTTTCGATGACGCTGCCGTTGATCGTTCTTGCGGCCCTCGCTGTCGTCGGAGGCTACAGCTTCGTTCTCGATACAGCCGCCTTTAAGGATATTTTTCTGCAAGTCCCCGACGGCCATAACCACCACCACGCCCACAACGTCGTCTTCGCGACGAGCATCGGCGTGATGTTGCTCGGTTCGCTCTCGGCCTACTTCTTCTACAAGCCCGCGCCGGTCGATACGCTCGCGATGAAGAGCCCCGGCATCTTCGGCGGCCTCTCGCTCCTCAAGAGCTTCCCCGACGATCTCTACAATTACTACGTCGCGAAGATCCAGCAGCGCTTCGCGCTCTTCCTGAACTTCCTCGAACAAATCTTCCTCGCCGGTCTGCTCGTTCGCGGACTCGCCGGCATCGTCGGTCTTTTCGGCATGGGCGCGCGGGCGCTTCACGTCGGCAGCCTGCACGCTTACGTTTACTGGTTCCTCATCGGCGCGGTGCTGGTGTGGGGCTTCGCTTCCGGTTTCTTCCTCTAACGCGACTTCGTGATGAACACGCTGACAGATAATCTCCTCCTGTTGTCCATCGTGACGCCGCTCGCCGTCGCCCTCGCCATCGCGCTTGGGCTGCAAAAACGGTTCTCGGTAAAACTCGCGTACATCGGCTTCGGCGTCCCCGCCGCCATCGCGTTGTACTTGTGGTGCCAATATTCGGCCGCCTCAGCGAACGCGTATGAAGGGTATGCCTTCTACACGCGCTACGATACCGGTCTCTCCGACATGGGCATCCGCCTGACGCTCGGTCTCAATGGCATCGCGCTCCCGCTCTTCGTGCTCGCCGGCATCGTCGGCCTCGCCGCCGGTCTTTACGCGATCCAGTCCGGCGCGGAACGCCTGAAGATTTACCTGATGCTCCTGCTGATCATGCAGGGCGGATTGATGGGCGTGTTCGCGTCGATCGACGTTTTCTTTTTCTACTTCTTCCACGAACTCGCGGTGATCCCGACCTTCATCATGGTTGGCATCTGGGGCGGACGTGACCGCGCTTACGCGGCGATGAAGATGACGATCTACCTCACGCTCGGCGCGATGCTTTCGCTGATCGGCCTGATCGCGATCTACGTGAAGTGCGGCACGCAACAGCACTCGTTCGACCTGATCACGCTGCGGACGATCATCCAGCAGCAGGGGATTTCGACTCTCGCGCAGCAGAACATCTTTGGCCTGCTCATGTTTGGTTTCGGCGTCCTCGTTTCTCTCTGGCCGCTGCACACGTGGGCACCGCTTGGCTACGGCGCCGCTCCGAGTTCCGCTGCGATGCTGCACGCCGGCGTGCTGAAAAAATTCGGTCTCTACGGTCTCATTCAGATCGCGCTTCCGCTGCTTCCTCAGGGCGCGGCCCATTGGTCCACGCCACTCGCGTGGCTGGCGCTCGGTAATGTGCTTATCATCGGCTTTGTCACCATCGCCCAGCGCGATCTCAAGCAGATGATCGGTTACAGCTCGGTCATGCACATGGGCTACGCGTTTCTCGGCATCGCAGCGCTCTCAAGCGTGGGCGCGGGTGGCGTCGTCTTGATGATGGTCGCGCACGGTTTCTCGGTCGCGCTCCTCTTCCTCCTTTCTACGAGCATCTATCACCGCACGCACACGTTCGACATGAACGAAATGGGCGGGCTCGCGCAAAAGGCTCCGGTGCTCGCGGCGTTCTTCGTCGCCGCCACGATGGCCAGCATCGGTCTTCCTGGCTTTGCCAACTTCTGGGGCGAACTCACGATCTTCGTCGCCTTGGGCAAATCGATGCCGTGGTGGTTCCTCACGTCGGCCGTCTTCGGCGTCGTGATTTCCGCGATCTACGGCCTGCGCTCCGCGGCCAAGGTTTTCTTCGGACCGGCCTCGGAAGAGTTCGCGCGCGTCTCGGAAAACAATCCTCCCGGCGATCTGCGCTGGGCCGAGAAAATTCCCGCGCTGATCCTCCTCGCCGCGCTGCTCTTCGTCGGCTTCTGGCCCAAGTCGCTCTCCACGCCGCTCAACAACACGCTCCAGTCGATCTACCCGGCCGCCGTTCAGGCGCCCGAGTCCACGGTCGTCAGCAAGTAATCTTTTCTCGCCGCGATGAATCCCGAATTTCTCAAAGCCGCCGCGGAGTCCAATCAGTGGATCGCGATCATGCCGGAGCTCATGCTCGGCTGCCTCGCGCTTCTATTGCTCGCGCTCGAAGTCGTGCTGCCGAAAACCAAGCACGACATGATTCCCGGTGTCGCCATCATGGGCCAGCTCGGCGTGTTGGTCGGCCTGATCATCAATTATCGGACACCGTTCCTCGATCCGCTCCTGGCCGCGACGTCGGATTTCAACGGCATGCTCGCTTACAGCCCGCACGGCCAGTTCATGCGCGTGTTTTTCCTGCTCACGTCGATCCTGGTCAGCGCGCTCGGCACGGTCGCTCTCGCGAAACAGAAGATGCCGAAGGTCGAGTTTTTCCACATCGTCCTGGTGATCTCCGCCGCCATGATGCTCCTCGCACAGAGCAATCACTTCGTGATGCTTTTCGTCGCGCTTGAGACGGTGACGGTCGGTTTCTACATCCTCGTTTCTTACATCCGCACTAACCCACTGTCACTTGAGGCCGGCCTGAAATACCTGATCATGGGCGCGCTTAGTTCGTCGCTCCTGCTCTTCGGTATCGTGCTCCTCTACGGCGCCGCTGGAAATCCGCTGCTGCCCGGTCATACGGCGGATGCGATGAACTTCGAAAACCTTTCGAACTTCCTCGCGCAGAATCCCGATAACTTCATCGCCCAACTCGGCGTGGTCCTCGTGCTCTCTGGCGTCGCGTTCAAGATCGGCGCGGTGCCGTTCCAGATCTGGGTGCCCGATGTTTATCAAGGCGCGCCCACGCCTGTGACCGCCTTCCTCGCGGTCGGTTCGAAGGCCGCCGGTTTCGCCATTCTGATGACACTCGTGCAGGTGTTCGCGCCGTACCAAAGCATCGTCATCCCGCTGCTCGCACTCATGGCGGCCGCGACGATTATTTTCGGCAATCTCGCCGCGCTCACGCAGCACAACGTCAAACGCCTCATCGGTCTCTCCGGCGTTTCTCACGCGGGTTATCTGCTCCTCGGCGTGATCGCCGCGATCACCATCCCGAGCGCTTCGACGGCCATCTATTTTTATCTGGTGACCTACCTGCTCGCGTCGTTCGCCGTATTCGGCGTGATGACACACGTCGCCGGCACCGACGACGCGGATCAGGAGTTGGAGCATTACACCGATCTCGCGAAACAGCATCCCTTCCTCGGCGCGATCCTCGCGGTGGGGCTTGGCTCGCTCGCGGGCATTCCGCCGCTGGCCGGCTTCATCGGCAAGATGCTGATCTTTGTCGCGGCTTATCAGGCAGGGCTCGTCTGGCTGCTCGGCGTCGCGATCCTCGGTGTCGTGGTCTCGATCTATTATTACTTCGGCTGGATCAAAGCGGCTTTCTTCGTGAACTGGCCAGTCGCTCCGGTCGCAGGCGAAACGGCCCCGGCGTATCCCGCGCGCACGCCCGTGAGTGCGGGTATTGTGGCGCTACTGGGAATGCTCGCGCTGGCCTCAGTGCTCTTCGGCTTCTACCAGAAGCCGGTGATGAGCTGGCTGATGGCCGCGGCGTTTTGAGCCGGAAGGCGGTGCCGCTTGCTGTTGGATTTTAGAGCCCGGCCTCGTTGCCGGGCTTTTTTGTTGAGCGTGTTCTCGCGCGTAGCCGCGCCATTTCAGGCGCGGTGAATTGTTCAGTACCGCGCCTGAAGTGGCGCGGCTACGTTTGGCTCGAACGCGGGTACGCGTCGTGTTTTCGACGCGTGGCGTCGTCGTTATTTGTGGCTGGAAAGCGTCTTCGCGCGCGTAGCGACGTCGCTCCACTTGCCGTCGGGGATGATTGGGCCCATGTGGCGGACCGTTTCCGCGCCCATCAGCGACGCGACTTTTCCGCAGACTTCGAGCGATTGTCCGCGCAACCACGCAGAAAGAAAACCGGCGGCCCACGCGTCGCCGGCGCCGTTGGAATCGATGGCGTCATTCACCGCGACAGGCGCGACGCGGTGGAGCTCTTCGCCGCGTGCGATCCATGCGCCGTCTTTGCCGAGCGTGATGGCGGCGGTGCCGCCGAAACTGGCGAGGCGTTTCGCGTGCGCCGCGTAATCGTCGAGCGTCGCGGTGGGCAGATCGGGGAAGAGCGTGCGGGCTTCGTCCTCGTTGGCGAAGCTGAGCGAAAGGCCGAGTTTGAGTTGATGGAGCAACCAATCGCGCGAGGCGCCGACGACTTCGAACGACGCAAACGAGAGACCGACCGTGCAACCGGCGGCGCGGGCGGACGTGAGGATTTTTTCGGCGAGCGCCTGGTTGAAGACGATGTAACCTTCGATGTGTACGTGGCGCGCGCTGGCGAAATCGGCCGGGGAAATTTCGTCGGGCGAGAGCGTCATCACGGCGCCGAGGTACGTGCGCATGGTGCGTTGGGTGTCGGGTGTGGTGAGGATGAGGCAACAGGCGTTGGGGAGTGTGCCGCGTTTGAACCGATCCGTGCCGACGCCGGTGGCCGAGAAACGCGCTTCGTACATGCGGGCGAGTTCGTCGGCGCCGAGTTTGCCGACGAAGGCGGTCTTCAAGCCGAGACGAGTGGCGTTGAACGTCGTGTTGGCCGCAGAGCCGCCGGGTGTGATGGCGGGAGGCTGGGGAAGTTTCGCCACGAGGCGGGCCATCTCGTCGGCATCGACCATGACCATGCCGCCTTTCTCGCCTTTGGCTTCGACGAGGAAGCTGTCGGGCACGCCGACAACGAGATCCATGATAGGCGCGCCGACGCCGATAAGATCGAGCGTGATGGGAGAGGCGTTGGAGGCGGGGGAAGACGTGGAGGGCGAAGCGGAGGACATGAAAATGGAGGAGTGATTTTTCGGAAGGGTCACAGAGGACACAGAGCTATGACACAGAGGGCGCAGAGGCCTGGAAGCGGGTGAGGGTGTGAAGGCGGTGACGTTGTTTAGGTTTTCAGGAAGGAGGGAGGCGGGTTGGCAGAAGGAGCGGCGCAGTCGTTGTGGTCTCCTGTGCCCTCCGTGTCCGCGCTCTGTGTTCTCTGTGACAAGGATCGAAAGGCTCGGCGGATCGCGTCCCTTATCAGCTCAGTCGCTGACCGTGATGTTGGTGGCTAGCAGCGGCTCGTCGTCGATCTCGATCATGAGCGAGTAATCACCGGGGGCGGCGAAGCTGAGGTTGCGGATCTCGTTGATGAGATTGATGCGCTGGAGCGGGCCCTCGGACTTGAAGGTACGCTCGATCAGCGGGGCGAGGCGCGTGGGGTCGAGGCCCATGGAAATACGCAATTTATGCTCACCGGCTGGCACATCGGCGATGGTCAGAAACCACATCATGTGCGGGTGAACGACCGGGAACTGGCGGGCGCGGATGTTGGAGAAAATGCCGAGAAGCGTGTGCTTTCCGGAGCCGGGATCGACGTGGACGCCGTCGCAGGTGATCCAGGCGAGGACTTGGGGTTTCGATTGCATGAAGACGCGGATGCTGGGCGGGCCGGACGTGGCTGAGCAAGCGGGTAAATTCTCCTGTGGAGCGCGCCATGTGACGTCGCGGCTACGTTAGGCTTGTCAGGGTTGTTGGCCGGTTCATATCCGTCTGCGATGAAGTATATTTTTGTCACCGGTGGCGTCGTCTCCTCCCTGGGCAAGGGACTTACGGCTGCGGCGCTCGGCGCGCTTCTGGAGCTTCGCGGGCTCACGGTGCGCATCCAAAAATTCGATCCGTACCTGAACGTGGATCCGGGCACGATGAGCCCGTTCCAGCACGGCGAAGTGTATGTGCTCGAAGACGGTGCGGAGACCGATCTAGACCTCGGTCACTACGAGCGTTTCACGAGTGGAAAACTTTCCCGCCTCAACAACCTCACCTCGGGCCAGGTGTACGAGAGCGTCATCCAAAAAGAGCGCCGCGGCGCGTATCTCGGCAAGACGGTGCAAGTGATCCCGCACGTCACAAACGAGATCAAGGAGCGCATTTATCAGGCGGCGAAAGACGTCGATATTCTCATCA